>JASHPC010000165.1 GCA_030038335.1 Vulcanimicrobiota bacterium | reverse complement strand
GGGCGTCAATCGCGGCATTCGTCGTCGCCGTGCTCTGTGCGACCGCGTCGGCGATCGCGCTCGGCGTGCACGGACTGCTTCCGTGCGCGCTCTTCGCACGGTACTGCACCGCCGCACACTCCGCGCAGCGAGTCGCCGGCATGCCCACGCTCACGACGCTCCTGACCGTTCCCATCGTCATGGCAGCCGTCCTCGCAGCGCTCTTCGAGCATTACGCCGCGCGACAGAATCTCGCCGGAAACGCTCGCCGGTACGAGCGAATGTTCCATATCTTCGATCGCGGACGGCGCGAGCTCGTCCGCGCACAACGCGGAGACGGAGGCGACCCCATGCAAATCCTCTACGACCTCGGGCACGCATCGCTCGTCGAGCATGCGGACTGGCTCATTCTCTCGCGCGGACGTCCGCTGAAAGTGGTCATGGTATGAGTCATCTCGACGCAATCATCGACGCGCCCGGATCCAAGAAGCTGCTGGCGATCGACGGCGGAGGCATCCGCGGCATGATCGCGATCGGCTTTCTCGAGCGCATGGAGACGCTGTTGCGCGCAGCGCTCGCGCGTCCAGACCTCGTGCTCGGCGACTATTTCGACTACGTCGCAGGGACGAGCACCGGCGCGATCGTCGCCGTCTTGATCTCGCTCGGCTACACGATGGCGCAGATTCGCAGCTTCTATCAGACCGGCGCGAAGACGATGTTCGAGCCCTCGAACGCGTTCCAGCGCATCGCGCGCAACTCGCACGGGTTCCTCGCGGCGATCATGCGCATCGCCGGCGCGTTTGCTTCGCCCGCGATCTTCACGCAGCGCGCGCTCGAAAACGAGATCAAGAGCGTCGTCGGCGCCGACACGACGCTTGAAACGGAACGGCTGCGCACGCTCCTCATGCTCGTCACGCGCAACGCAAGCACCGATTCCCACTGGCCGCTTTCGAACAATCCACGCGCCAAATACAACCTCCGAACGTCGATCGACGGCCGCGCGCAAGCGACGAACCTCGACATCCCGCTGTGGCAGCTCGTTCGCGCGAGCACGGCGGCGCCGGTTTATTTTCCCGCAGAGGAGATACACGTGCCGGGCGTCGCCAAACCGTTCATGTTCGTCGACGGCGGCATCACCGTCTACAACAATCCCGCGTTCCTGCTCTTTCTCATGGCCACGCTTCCGGAGTACGGTCTCGGGTGGCGCTCCGGCGAGAACGATCTGCTTCTCGTCTCGGTTGGCACCGGCGGATGCGAGAATGCGAATCTTGATCTCAAAGGCAGCGACATGAACATGCTCTACAACGTCCAGTCGCTGCCGGCAGCGCTCATTCACGCGGCGACCGTGGAACAAGACCTTCTCTGTCGCATCGCCGGCCGCACGCGAGCCGACTGCGTCGTCGCGCCGCTCGATTCCGAGATCGGTACGCTCGCAGGCAACGACGTGCCGCTATCGATGAAGCTGTTTACGTACGTTCGCTACAACGTCGAGTTGACGTCGCCCGCGCTCGAGGAGCTCGGATTAGGCAACGTCGATCCCAAGGACGTCCGCAAGATCGACGGATACGAGCACGTTGCGGATCTCGAACGCATTGGAAATGCCGCGGCAGAGCGCTGCGTCTGCGCGGAGGATTTCGACGGATTCTTGACGCTGCGCGCGGGCGCCGCTACCAGCGGTACATCTGATCGCTGAAGGCCGAACAACCGTCTCGATACGGAACGTTCGGGCCAACGTACGAGCGGAACTCATTCGCCGACAGCGTGCGCCCCGCCATGAGGCACGCCGATCGCATCCACTCGGTTGGATCGACCGCGTACACCGCGAAGCGAAGGTAACTGCTCGGCTCCGGTGTCCAGTACGTCACGATAAGATAGCGGCCGTCGCCGCTGAACGACACTTCCGCAAATCGTGAGAGATCCGGCGGATTCGGCAGAGGGATTCGATACGTCGAGCTCGTCGCCAAGTCGTAGAGATGGATCGCCGGCGCGTCACCGTTCGAGCCTCCGTCGTCGGCGTAGTACGCAATCGTGCTGTTGTCGGGACTGATGCTGACCGCGCCCGCCTTCGGCGACATGTAAATGTAATCCGGAAACGCCGGTTTCCACGACGGCAACAGATACGCGGACTCGCGATAGCCACCCTTGATGTGATCTTCGACGATCGCGATGCGCTCGTTCGGCGTGATCACGTCGACGGAGAACGCTTGCGCCACGGGCGACCCATCCGCGCGCACGATCGCGTCGTTTGCGGGCGCCTTCACCTTGATCGCCACGTAGTTTCCGCGCGCGCTCAGCGACCATCCGAGAACCGCGGCCGGCGCGATGTGCAGCGACGCGAGTAGCTGCGCGCGCGACCGCTCCATGATGAGTCTTCCCGTCGACGTGTACCGTCGCAGCGTCGCAAACCCGCTCTCGCCGATGACGTACGAGAGCGTCGTGACGACGCCGGTTGCCGGGTCGTATCCTGGCTCCACGGAGTACACGTAATGACTGCTCTTGTTCACCGGGACACGCGGTACGTTAAACGAGTGCAGCACCGTCGGCGTCGGCGTCCTGACGTCGACGACTTGCACCTGCCCCGTGAACATGTTGAAGGTCACTGCATGGACACCATCGCCGCTGTCGCGCATGCGAACGTGGTAGCTCAAGTGATAGAGCGATTCGAACGTCCCGCGAAAATGATTGAGATCGAACTTGATGCTCGCGTTTTCGCCGGGGATGACGAGCGCGTGCCCGGGAGACGCGTAGCTGTCGAGCCATTGCGGAGAGGGAACCGTCCCAAGCAGCGGTCCTTCGATGCGCGAGAAGGACTGCGCGGCAAGTCCGCTGTGGAACGGGTTTGGCTGCGCTGCAGTCGTCGGGTCGTACGGAGTTACGTACATCCCGTACTCGCGATCGAGAATCGGGTGGCGCTGCGGCCCGGCGTCATCGTCGTATTGCTGCGCGTATGCTTTCTCACTGTCGTCGTAGACGAGTATTCCGCCATTTGCGACGAGCACCGGAATATCGTATCCAGGCGAAAAATAGACGAGTGACACGGACGAACACAGCCGTTCCGGACATGCGTATGTCGCGTCCGTCGCAGGCTGAGAGAGTTCGGCGACGTGGACTGTTCCGGCATCGTACCACGCCAGCTGCTGATCGTCCGCGGAGATTTGCACCGCCGCTCCGCAACCGGCGATCGCGTCGCAGTCATCCGGCGACGTTATCGCCTTATCGCGTAGGAGCAACCGTCGCGCTGCGAGCGCGTAGACGAAGACGTCGCCCGACGTCGTCGTCACCGCCGCAAGCCGCTGCGATTGTGACGTCACGAGGCCGTTTGCCGTGCCTCCAATGCGTCCGATGGTTCGCGATGAATGTGGCGTAGCAACGCGCAAGACCCCGTTTGCGTCCACGTACGCGACTGCTGGGCTCGAGAGGCAATCCATCGCTTCGACCGGTCCGCTTCGAATAACGGACGATCTCGTCAATCTCCCGTCCGGCGCGAGCGAATATAGGTCGATCGCATCTCCGCTCGCAAGCGCGATCCCCGATGCATCGTCGAAGCCGCACATGAGCGACCCACGAACGTTTGACGTATGATGCAGTATGCCGAGCGTCGTCGCATCGAGCGTGACGAGCGATCCCGAAACGGGTTGCGCGTATGCGCGCTGCCGTTCGCCTGCGAGCACAACGACGTATCTTCCTCTTGCCGTAACGGCGCCGAGATCCCACGGCGGCAACGCGACGCGTCCGAGCGCGTCGGGCGTCCATGCGGCCGTAAGCAACACCGCGCGTGCGTCTCCCGTGCCGCTCAACGCATACGCGTCGGCGCCAACGAGCCCCGCGATGCGATTGTCGTACCCCGTGTTATACATCGCGTGGTCGACGCCCGCGAGCACGAGCGACTGCGCGGTATCGGTTTCACGTTGCGCCAGCACGGCGACGCGCTTCTCCGCGCTTTCGGCTATGGCGGTCTCGCGCCGCGCAATAGCGGCCTCAGCACGCGCTACCGTCAACGCGTTCTTCAGTTTGCCTTGATATTTCAAGTCCGAGGCACGCATGCGAGCGGCGTAATAGTCGTCTCGCTCGTGCATGCGCTGCGTGAAAGCCACGTCCTGACGATGCCGCGCCGCCGAAAACGCGACGTCTTGCGCGTGCAGACGTTGCCCCGTGATCCATGCCCACACCGACGCACCGATTGCGATGATCGCGATGACGCTGACGACCGCTGCGAGCGCGCGCGTTCTGCGCGCGAGACGCTCGGCACCGACGCGCCGCGTTCTTTCCAGCTCGCTCTCGCGCTCGAGCCGCACTGCCTCGGCTTTTCGCAAGTCCTCCGCGTGAGCCGATTCACGGCTCTTGTCGACGAGATCGTTGACGCGGTCGAGCTCACCGCCGTATCGCTCCGCCCACGTCGCCGTCGGATGATTCGTCGTGCGCCACTCCTGCGCAAACGAAAGCATCGGCCCGGCCAAGAGCATGCCCTTGCCTTCAGCGTAGAGGTCCGCGTGATCGCGCAAACGCCGGTAAAGCTTCGCCGACTCCGCTTCTTCCTCGACCCAGCCGCGTAGGCGATCCCAGTTGCGCATGAGCGCTTCGTGCGTGAGGTCGACGACCGTTCCGTCTTCGAGCGGCGCCTGCGGCGGTGGCATCAAGAACGATACACCCGGCGCGCGAAACGCGTCGACGACGCGCCGCACGTCATCCGCGCTCGCGCCGGCGATAGCGCAGAGCGCGCCAAACGGCGTCGGTCTCCGCACGCCGCGGTTGTCGCTGCCAAGCTCCGTCAATGCTTTGAAGATGCGTTCGGCAACCGTTTGCAGTTGCGCGCTGTCGAGGCTCGCAAGCACTTCCTCGCCGTGTCGCGAAAGCGCCTCGGAAAGACCGCCGGTGGCGTCGTAATCGACGACGTCGATCGGCCGCTTCGGCTCTTTCTTCGCGCGCCAGATGTTCCACGTTCGCATGAGCGCGTGTTGTAGCACGGGAAGCTGGTCTGGATCGTCGCCGAGCTCGCGCGCGTTGAGCAGGCGGTTGACGAGCCTCGGCGCCATCGTCGCGCCCGCGACGCGAACCGGTCCTTCAATCGCCTCTTCGAGTTGCGCTCGCGTGAGACGCGGCACGAGAAAGAGCCCTTGATTGAGCGTCTCGGGAAGATTGCGAAACTGCGCGCAATCGCCGATGAAATCCGAGCGCATCGTGATGAGTACGTAGACGGGCAGCGACTGCGATGCGTCCGTTGCCGTCAGCAGCAGCTTGACGAATGCGGCAGCCTCGTCGGAGACGTACGACGACCCGACGCTGTGGCGAAAGCGAAAGAGCTCCTCAAATTGATCGACGACGACGAGAACGTTCTCGCCTGCGCCGAGACGCGCTTGACGCACGACCTCCACGAGTCCCAGCGCACCGCCGTGCAAGACACCGCTCGTGAGTCCGATGCGCATCGCGGCGTCCTCCGAAACGTTCGCGAGCGCGCCCGTGCTCTCGAGTGCCTGCGCGAGCGATTCGATCGGCGCGTTTCCCGGACGCATGACGGCGATTCGCCAGCTCGAACCCGCCTCCACCATGAATCCCTCGTGCAATGCTGGCAGTAGGCCGGCGCGAACGAGCGAGGACTTTCCGCACCCTGATGGCCCAACGACACCGACGAAGCGGCGCTGACGAAGGCGCTCGAGCAACTCGTCGACTTGATCGTCGCGCCCAAAGAAGACCGTCGTGTCGGCAGGCGTGTCGTCGAACGGCCGCAGCCCCGGAAACGGATTGAAAGGAACGTTCATGCCGACGCGGGTTGAGTTTCGAGCTCTCGAGCGAAC
>JASHPC010000164.1 GCA_030038335.1 Vulcanimicrobiota bacterium | reverse complement strand
CGGAGCCCCATCGCCGAGCGTCTCTGCCGTCGCAAGTCCGATGCTCGGAGACACGTTCGTCAGCGGCGGCTGAACGAAAACGAACGCGAGCGTCTGCTGCAGATCGAAGTATCCATCGCGCACGGTCCACGAACCGTCGTTCGCGCCGACTTCCGCGCCGAGAAAGTCGAGTCGCCATACGTCGGCATCGTCTTCTCCCGCACGCGTTGGAAAAACGACCCTATACGGCAGCGCTGCCGATCCCATGTGCGGATTGAGAGGCGGTAAGAGATTCTCGCCCCAATACGATGCATTCGTCACGCTGCCGTCAACGGCGCCAACTCCGAGCGTTGCGCCGGCGTGCAGTCGCGAGCCGCCGTATGATGCCGTCATCTCCATCTGCGCGATGCCGGCATATCCCGGCGTGAGCGGCGCGGACGACCAGAGATCGTACGGTGTGTTCGGCGAAAGCGGCGATCCAGCGATGAAGTCTGGGCCCTCCGGCGGTTGCGTTCCGGGTCCGCCGGTTTGCTGGCCGACGAACGTGCTAGAACCGACGGCGCTCAGCGAAAAACCGCGCGGTGTCGTAGTCGGAGCCGGCGATGCCGTAGCGATTGCCAATACTGCGGCAAGAAGCATCGCTGCTTACGGGACGGCGATCGTTATCGGCGCGTTGAACTGCGAGTATTCAATCGTTATCGTTTTGCCGTCATCGTTCACGATCGACTGTAACGGAAGATTTGTGTTACTGCCGACCCACCAGTTCATCGTGTAGGCGGCGTCGCTCTTCTTCACCAGATGATAGGTCCGCGTCGGCATGCCATTCAGCACGCGCATACCGGTGTAGGAAACAGTGAAGTTTCTCACGAGACTGCCCTGCAGGCCCAGCGTACGGATTGACTCGATCTTCTGTTGGAATGTGCCCGTCATCGATAGAGGCAGCGCATGGCTCTGTCCCGCCATTTCCATCCAGCCGTTCGATCCGACGAGCACTATCGTCATGCCATGCATACTTTCGCGGTACCGGTTGGGCGCGGCGAAATCCATTAAGAGCGTTTGGCCCGCCGTTGTGAGCGTCGCGTGCCAGCTTCTCAACGAAAAGAACTTCCTCTCCGCTTGCTGTAAGTCGCTATACGGATCAGCGCCTGCGGTCGTAATGGTGATTGCAGCTGCCGCGAGAGCAGCGGCAACTCTCGGAAAGAGCGCTCTCATGGCCACCTCCGTTCGACGTATGTGCCGCGGTCTTGGCGTTGCCTGGCTGCTTCACCTACGGCCATCCTTTGCTCACCGTAGGAACTTGGCGCGAATACCTGAATTTCTCATAATCGATGTCAAAGCACGCCACAACGGCCGCTGATAGAGACCTTACTAGCCACGAACGGTTGAGCGGCGAGCCTTGGGACGCGTCGTATCAACGCGACGAACCCGCACCTTGGGATATTGGGAAGCCACAGCCGGCGATCGTGCGTTTAGCAACGCAGCGTGCGTTTTCCGGTGCCGTGCTCGATGTGGGTTGCGGTACCGGCGAGAACACGCTGCACGTCGCGTCGCTTGGATCTCCTGTTCTCGGTGTCGACGTGGCGGAGACGGCGCTGGCAATCGCGCGGGCAAAAGCGAAGGAGCGTGGGATTCACGCAGAGTTTCTTGGTGCCGACGCGCTCCGCCTGAAGCGCCTAGAGCGCAGATTCGGAACGGTGCTCGACTGTGGCCTGTTCCACACCTTCGATTCCGAAGAGCGTCCAAGATACGTGACGAGCTTGGCGTCGGTAATCGAGGCCAACGGCACGTTGCACATCCTGTGCTTCAGCGACGTCGGTTCCGATCTCGGTCCGCATCCGATCGGTCAACAGATAATTCGCTCGACGTTCAGCACCAACGCCGGATGGAGCGTCATCGCCATCGAGCCAGAACGCATTCAGACACGCTTTAGCGATGCTGAAGGCGTCCCCGCCTGGCTCGTTACAATCCGGCGGACCTAAGCGATGCTGACTCCGTTCCAGAACATAGATCACGTACAAATAGCCATTCCGATGGGTTCCTCATGCGTCTCACGGCACACGGCATTGGGGTTGCCGTTGACGACACTCTGTTCGAGGGGAAATTCGTATCGTTTTTGTAAAGCACAGCCGAACAAGGCCACTTTTCAGGCCACCTTAACGCCGTGCAGCGCAGCGCGTGCTACCATCGCCACCTAGTTGCCATTTTAAAAGGAGAAGGATCTCGTGGCACACGCAATTACGGATTTGCTTTTTGATGACGGCGGCGCGACGCTCGTTGAATACGGATTGCTCCTGGCGCTCGTAGCGCTCGCAGCGGTCACCGCGATGACGGCGCTCGGCGGACAAGTTTCAAACCTGTTCACGAACACCAGCAACGACCTGTAAGCACTCCGACTCCTAAAACGCGACGAAATTTGACGGGCCCGCCGTTGACGGGGGCCCGTTTGCTTTTATAGCCCCGGAGGGTACTTCGCCCCGGTTGCGGGGAAGTGTAGCGCGATGATAGCTGCCGTGCTCTTCTCGCTAGCGACGCTGGCGCCTACCGCGGCCGTCGACCCATACGCCGTCTACGACCGGGCGCGCGCATTTTGGCTCACGCAAGCCTACGCTCCGTATCTCACCTATCGCGTGGACGTCAGCGTTACGCAAGGTACGCAGAGACGCGTAGAGCGCTACAACTCAATGTACGACGCTACCACTGAAAGCGGAACCATCTACGTGGACGGCGTCAGCGACTACGAGCGCGCACACCCGGTCGTGCCGCACGGCATCAACGTCTGCATCCTCGTCTGTGTCTCGAAGCCTTTGCCGCCGATCGATTTCATCGGCATTCCTTTGCTCTCGCCTACGTACTCGTTTGGCATGGCGCCTTTCGTCCGCGTGCCGCTGCCCAACAGCCCCGAAGCCGCCGCCAATCTCGTCGCGCAGATCAGAAGAAAGTTCCACGATCCGTATCCGGCTGGGCACGCGCCGCTTGCGTCTCCGACGCTACCAACCCTCGCCCACGTCGCCACGCAAGCGTATCAAATCTACGCGATATCGTATGACGGCACCGATGTCGTGAACGGCCACACGTGCTACCATCTTCTCCTCGAGCCGCGCAAGGATCCTCATCGCTATCGTTTGCGTCAGCTCTGGGTTGACGTCTCGACGTCGGCGACATGGCGTCTTAGTCTCGCTCTAAACTTTATTCGTGGGCCGGGAACAAGCGCTCAATGGATCGTCGACTTCGAGGACGTGGACGGCATTCACTATATTGCTGCCGAGAACGCGACGGAGCCGTTAGCGTTTGGCGGTCAAAAGTATTCCGACGTGGTCGTAAGCTTTGAAGATATCGAACAGGTGCCATTCCTCAATCAGTTAGACACGCTGTACATGTGGACGAGAGTTACCTGCGACCCAGAGTCTCGCACGCCGTGCACGTCGATGGAGGAGCCCACAGACTGATGCTGAGTGCGCAGGACGTGTGGCTGCGCACTCGGAGCGCCGTTACGAGCGTGCAGTATCCAGATCGCATCGCGTACACGATCGCGATAACGGGCAAAGACGGCGAAACGCCGACGTCAAATCACTATCGCGCGGTGTCGGAGCCAGGAGACGGAACGGTCCGGATATTCCCCATCAGCGACGAGGAGGCTGCCCGTCCTGCGCCGGTACCGCACGGCGTAAACGTGAGTTTCTCGGTTGGGATCTGTATGCCGGTTTGCTGGGGATACCGCGTGCCCGTCGGACATCCGGCTCCATACTACGATCTTCTGGGAGAGCCGCTCTTGTCGCCGACGTATATGTTCGGTCTTCGTTATGCTATGATGCCAAGTCAAACACCCGAAACGCAAAGCTCTCTGCACGTCATAGCGGTGGCCGCCACGCAATCCCCCGTTTATCGCGTTACGTTGCTCGATCTGCCGACGGTCGACGGTAC
>JASHPC010000163.1 GCA_030038335.1 Vulcanimicrobiota bacterium | reverse complement strand
TTATGTTTAGCAATTTAGCCACGCCAGTCGAAGTGACTAACGGTGCTCCGGGTAGAATCGCAATTAGCCTCTCCACGGCAGAATTGCTTCGCACATGTCCTACTGAAGCCAACCATTTCGCTTGAACTTCATGGATGCGCTGCTCAAAGAGGTTAGCGTCCTTGACGGATCGGCGGCATGCGGCAGCAAAAGTTTCGACCCACTTGTCCGTGCCGCTGATTGCCTCAGGAGAGAATGGCTCGCCTTCGTAATGCGTCGCTGTCAGACCCGCGATGTAGTCCTTAAAAAAGGTTGCCAGGACCAAGGAGACTGGCGGTGTCACGCGGCTGGTGAGCCCACGTCGGCGCAAAATCATGTGGATTAAGGCCCGACCAACTCGCCCGTTTCCGTCGGGAAATGGATGGATGGTTTCAAATTGAGCGTGGACAATAGCAGCTTGGGCGACCGCTGGCAAAGAGTCAGAATTGCAAAATTCGCAGAGATCGGCTACAAGCTCTTTTAGGTATTCGGGGGGAGGCGGAATAAAGTCCGCGTCGAGTGGACTGCCGGATTTACCAATCCAGTTTTGACGTGTTCGAATAACACCAGCGATCTCTGGGTTGGTTTGCTTCAGTAGCTCAGTATGGATCCTTAGAAGCAAGTCTATCGAAAAGTCTCGGCCGTCGTTCGCTGCCTTTAGAGCAAACGCCATTGCATCGATGTTGGCCAGAACTTCGACTTCCGTTACGTCGTTGACGGGTTCACCGATCTGCCTCGCCATATCGGCCTTAAGCAGCCGGCGTGGCCCTACAATAAGCCCTTCAATGCGCGACGAAGCAATCGATTCTGCTCGCAAGAGTAAACGTGCTAAAGCTTCAGTGTCTTCGAGCGTAGAAGTGGTTTTATCGAAGTCTGCGATCTCGCGTTCGGCATCGGCAACGTCGGCCGCAACGTCGCCGTTCAATGCGAATTGGCGACCCACGAGGGGATCAGGAATATAGGCGTAATAGGAGCCGCCTCGCCGCTGGCGGCGGCTCAGCCCCAGACCTTCGGTTGCTCCCCAAAAGCGTTTCTCTAACCTAGCCATCAGGTAACTATAGGTTATCAGTAAAACTATAGATATGCAACAGTGTAACTATAGCTTATCTTTGAACCTATAGGTAGTTACCTTCTAGTCTATGGCCTCTCTTCATAATGGTCCCAGTTTCGACGCACCGTTGCGCGACGCCGGGGCGCTCTACGCCCGGCGGGACGGCTCACTCGTCAATCCTCGGTGCTTCGGGAACCGCGTGATCGAGTTGGCAGTCAGGGCGAAGATAAAGCCGATCACCGCTCACTGCCTGCGCGACACGCACGCATCGCTGTTCGCAAAGAAAGGCGTGCCGCTCGACGTGGTGAGCAAACGTCTCGGCCATGTCAACAGAGAAAGCGACGCTGCCGCGGCGAGGGCGCTCGATACCATCGCCGTCCTTCGAGACGCGCGCTTCGCGCTCAGGGTGACACGGGATCAGCGTGACACGGGCGGAAACGCCTGTAAAATAACGCTAAAACTTTTTGGGATGGCCGGGACTCGAACCCGGACGTCCTTTCGGACTGCAGATTTTAAGTCTGCTGTGTCTGCCGATTCCACCACCATCCCACAGGCTATTGTTGATAGCGTTCTACGATATCCGGATCGCGAAGCGAGGTCGCGTTCGGATCCTGTCGAGCGTCGCGCCGCGCACGGCGCTGCCGTAAGAGATCCCAATACTGATCGAGCTGCACTTCGATGACGTGCAGCCGCTCGGCATCCGTAGGCGTCAATGAGGCGCGCTCACCGTGCTCGAGCAGCCGGTGCTCCTCCGCGATGAGGTCCTCGATATGCGACCGAATTTGCGAGTCGTTCATAGAGCCTTCTTCGGCTCTCGGCCTTTCTTTCCGCGCGCGTGCTCTTCGAAAAAGACGCCGAGGAGAAGATCGCCCGGCGCCACGATCGCTCGATCCTGCCTTGCAATTTCCATCGCACAGGAGAGAACAACGACTCCGGCAGGCAGAATGTCGGCCCGTTGCGGCCGCATTCCAGGAACGCTCTTACGATCGTCGAGATCTAATGCGCAGAGCCGCTCGAGCGTCTTCTGGAGCGCATGCTGCGTAAGTACCGGAGGATGCCGTTCGGCGACGCCCGCAACCGCCGCGGCGGTGGTGACACTGCCGCCGACGACGAGCAGCCTTTCGATCATCGGCGCCTCGCGCATCGGCTCGAGCGCCGTTCGCGCTATGTCGCGCGCACGGTCGAGCACTTCAGCGCCGACGTGTCCGGACTCTCCCGCAAGCACGGGAAGGAGTTCCGTCAGACGCACCGCGCCGATTTCGCAGGAGCGCATCCACTCTGGCTGCGTTCCTTCACCGATTGCGTATTCGGTGCTTCCACCTCCGACGTCGATGACGCCGGTGCGCCCGACGACAGCCGGAAGCGAAGCCGTAGCTCCGCAAAACGACGCGCGGGCTTCTTCTTCACCGCTCAAGACACGAAGCGGTTTACCCGTCGCGCCTTCGACACGCGCGAAGAAGTCCGTGGCATTCGTCGCTCGGCGCAGCGCGCTCGTCGCAACGACGACGATGTCAGCGGAGCAATCGCGGGACTCGCGCGCGTACTCACGCAACGCCGAGAGCGTACGCTCCATCGGCTCTTCTTCGAGAGCACCCTCGTCTCCAAGACCTTCGCCGATGCGCGTTCCGATGGTCCGCGCAAGATGAACGTGAGGCTCGCCACTACGCATGGCGGCAACGAGCATGCGCGTCGAGTTCGTGCCGATTGACAGCACGGCGATCGCGCTCGGGAAACCGGCGGCTACTTCACTTCCCAATGCGCCGCACGCCGTTTCTTGCGCAGAAAATGACGTTCGTGGGCGGGCTGCTCGCCCTCGCGTTCTTCGGTCTCCTTGAGATACGCTGCGATCTGTCCTTCCAAGCGATCATCCGAAATTTGTGGTGCAATCGAGACCGTAGTCCGGCCGGGGGAATCGCTGCGAGCAAACGCCACCGGCGTGCGCCTCGTGAGGCTGCGTTCGTACTGCGCGCGATGCGCATCCACGTCGCCCGCTGGAGCGCTCGCGAGCTCTCCCGTCTCTAGACGAACCGTCGCACCAAAGGCATTGAGGTTGATGACGGTTCCGCGCACGCTCACGGATTCGCCGCGGCGGCAGGCGTTGGCACGAGATAGATGAGCGTCTGACCCGGCCGCACCATGCGCAAACGGCGATAGATGTACGGCACGACGCCTTCGGGACGCTGTAGGCGCCGAATCTCACGAAGCTGCTGATCGCGACGCGCTACCAGCATGCGAACGTCGCGCTGCGAATGTGAGAGCTCGCGAGCGAGGGCGAGATTTTGACCGATGCGCTGCGCGAACTCCATCGAGCTAAGGACGACGACGGCACAGATCGCGAGCGCCAAGAGAATTCGTCCCGCCAATCTGAGCACGGGCGACAGATGCCGGCGCTTCACCATCGGTCTCCCACGGGAGCGGTCTCGCGCGCCCACGCGCCGATGCGACGGTACTTTTCGTAGCGGGCTTCGAGCAGCGATTCCGAAGAGCGGGCGTCGAGTTCCGAGAGCGCCGCATCAATGCCGTTGAGCACGCGGGCGACGACGTTCTCCGGATCGCGATTTGCGCCACCGAGCGGTTCCGGCACGACATCGTCGACGATACCGAACCGTTGCAAGTCCTGCGCCGTCAGCTTCAGGTGCGCGGCGGCTTCTTCTGCTTTCGACGCATCGTCCCAAAGAATCG
>JASHPC010000162.1 GCA_030038335.1 Vulcanimicrobiota bacterium | reverse complement strand
CCTGTCCGATGGACCGGGGCGTTCTCGAGCGCTGGGACGTTACGCCCGAGGAGTTCACAGCAGCGGTGACCGCGCATGGGACCGACGACGAGATCGTACGCTGGTTCGAGCAGCGCGTGCCGAAGGAGAACATCCGCACCGCTAACGACTGGTTGGCGCGAGAAAAGGCGGCGAACATGGATCGACAGGACGCAGAGGAAGGCGCCGTATAACAAGGCCCCTATGGGGTCGATGATCGAGTTCTCGCGGCCTGACGGCAAGATGGCGCCGGGGTACCTCGCCGAGCCGGCGACCGGCAACAGATCAGGTGTTGTCATGCTCGAGGAGTGGTGGGGCATCAACGACGAGATTAAGGCTACGGCAGAGCGTCTCGCTAGCGAAGGCTTCCGCGTTCTCATTCCCGACCTTTTTCGCGGGCGCGTTGCGGCCACGGGCGATGAAGCAAGTCACTTGATGGATGGGCTTGACTTCAGCGACGCCGCTTCGCAAGACGCTCCCGGTGCCGCCAGTTATCTTTCGCAGAGTGGCGCGAAGGTCGGTATCACCGGTTACTGCATGGGTGGCGCGCTCACGCTGTTGGCCGCGATGCACGGGGCCGGTTTCGCGTCCGCTGTGATCTATTATGGATTTCCGCCCGAGGACGCCGGAGATCCGGCGACGATTCGCATCCCTCTCATGGGGCATTGGGCGTTACACGACGCGTTTTTCAAGATCGACGGCGTCGACCGGATTGAGGAACGGCTCAGAGCTGGCGATGTTTCTTACCAGTTTTACCGCTACGACGCAAAGCACGCCTTCGCAAACCCGAAGGGCCTCGGAAACTACAATCGCGATGCCGCCGAGGCTGCGTGGAAGCGCTCTGTAGAATTCTTTCATCGGACGCTGGGTTGAATCGATGATGCGGAATGTCGACGCTAAGCGAGAGAAAGAGGCGCAACTGGAGCGTATCGCCGTCGCGATTGGTGCCGCCGTTGGCGTCATCGTCGCATTGCGGCGCCTTGCACAAGCGCTCTACGAACTAACGCGCTGAGTAGCGATCTTCGCTTAAGATGCAAAGCCGCCGATTTCAATCGGCGGCTTTTGACAATATGCCAAGGACCCGAATCGAACGGGTGACCCCGCGCTTTTCAGGCGCGTGCTCTACCGACTGAGCTACCTTGGCGTATCGTTTGGCTCCGAGCGCACCGTTCTGGCGATGCGCTCGTTACCAAAACTGGCGACGCTGATGGGGCTCGAACCCACGACCTCCGCCGTGACAGGGCGGCGCTCTAAACCAACTGAGCTACAGCGCCAGGGATGGTGGGCACGGTTGGGATTGAACCAACGACCCCCCGCGTGTGAAGCGGATGCTCTCCCACTGAGCTACGCGCCCACATTTCCGGCCCCGTCCTGTTGGACAGGCGTTATCCTACCCCTGCCGGACCCAATCTGTCCAGCGGCGAACAGTCGCGCATGATCAGCGGGTATCCACTGCTCTGGACGCTTACTGTTCCATGGTCGGACTGCGATATGCTCCACCACGTGAACAACGTTGCATATATCCGTTGGATCGAAACTATTCGATGCGAGTATTTCACCCGAGTCATGAAGGAACCGATCGACGGCGAACACGGAATGATTCTCGCCCAGCTCGATTTTGCGTACGAAGAGCAACTGCGATATCGCGAGCGCGTAACCGTCGGCTGCAAAGTCACACGCGTTGGCAACAAATCCTTCGAGATGAGCTACGAGGTCTGGAGCCGCGACCATGGTTACCGCGCGGCGCACGGAACGACCGTCGTCGTCGCGTATGATTTTCACCACGGGCGATCGGTTCGCGTTCCCGACGACTGGCGCGCGGCGATTGCCGACTTCGAAGAAGGTCAGCCCCAGGAGTACGAATAAGGCGCCGACTTCGGTCGTAAAGCCCGGGCGGTTAGCTCAGTGGGAGAGCGCTTCCTTGACACGGAAGAGGCCACTGGTTCAATCCCAGTACCGCCCACCATTGCCTGGAATCGAGGAGTCAAGACGTGGTGCTACGCTTTGCGCTCGTGAGCGCCGCAACGCTCGCGTTTCTCACAACCATTCCTGCCGGCGCGACGCCTTCGATTACGGCGTTGCCCGATTGCCAAAGCAAACTAGTCTCGCGCCCGTCTCAGGTGATCTTCGCCTGCGGCGACGGCGGGGTCTATGCGACGAACGTGCGCTGGACAAACTGGGGCGCACCTTTTGCGGTCGCCACGGCCACGATGCACGCGAACGACTGCACGCCAAACTGCGCACAGGGACATTTCCACGTATACGGCGCGTACCTTGCGGCAACGGGACGCCAACGCTGCGCACGTGGTGTATCGGCATATCAACGCGTCGCGTACGTTCCGCGCACGAAAGGTCTGCCGACGGCGCGTTCGCGTCTCGATTGGCTAAATCTTATCTGCCGCTGACTAAGTCAACGAGCACGAGAACGCCTACTGTTTTGCTTGGAACTGTTTGGCGATTGCAGCCGGAATGCCGTACCACTTTTCAAGTTGCTGCGCGTTCGTGACGCCGCCGCCGGATCCGAGGACCGCCCAGGCACCGCCTTTCATGCGAAGCCATGCGTTCACTTCGGCGTTTCTGTGCCCCGTTCCGAATGAGCATTGTGCCCATGTTTGAATCACGTAGCATGCGGGCTGCTCGACGTCGCTATTATGTTCGTGATTTTTCTCGTAGCTGACGAGCGCCGCGATTGCCGAGCTCTGCGGACTTGCCGAAGCAGATGCAACCATACATCCCACGAGAGCTACGCTTAAGATGCCGATGACACGCAGGTTCATCACAACTCCTCCCGCTCGCCGCTACGACGCTACGGCGCCCGGTCCCTTGCCTGCTCCGGACAGTAGAGGCAGGGTAAGACCAGG
>JASHPC010000161.1 GCA_030038335.1 Vulcanimicrobiota bacterium | reverse complement strand
TTCGTCTCGCCGTCGGCATGGCAGTTCTTTCATCCGGAGCTCGACGTACGTACGGCGCTTCTTGCGATCGCGCGCGAGTTTCGCGCAGCCAACGGCGCCGAATTCTCGCTCATCGTGGACGTCACGCGCAACTTAGGCCCGGTGAGCGCGATGCGCACGGTCGAACTCGCATCGAGCTTGATGGAAGAAGGTGTCGTTGGCATTGGTCTCGGGGGTGACGAGGTACGTTTTCCCGGCGAACCGTTTCGCAACGTTTTCCAGGCTGCGCGCGAACGCGGGTTGCACACCGTTGCTCATGCAGGAGAGGCGGATGGCCCGCAGAGCGTTCGCGCGGCAGTCGACGTGCTCGGAGCCGAACGTATCGGGCACGGCATACGCGCGCTTGAAGACCCGTTGCTCGTCGCGATGCTTGCCGAACGGGAAGTTCCGCTCGAGGTCTGCCCAACGTCAAACTTTCTGACGGGCGCAGCGCGCAGGGATCAGCCGCATCCCGTCTTCGAGCTGATTCGAGCCGGCGTTCCTGTCGTGGTCGACGCCGACGACCCCGCGATCTTTCGTACGTCTATCACGTCGGAGTACCGTTACGTCGCGCAGCACGGAGGCATCGAGACGCTGGAGCGCTGTCTTGAGACGGCGATACGAGCAAGCTTCGCCGATGATGCAAAAAAGCAGGCGCTCGACGCGGCCTTGCGTGAAAGGTAACGTATGCCAGGCCATTCCCACTCTCACTTCGCTGAATCGTTTGAAATGTACATGAAAGCCATCTACCGGCTCGAGCGCGAGGGACCCGGCGCAACGACCTCCGTGCTCGCGACGGAACTCGGCGTCTCGCCCGCGTCGGTCTCGGGAATGCTGAAGAAGCTCGTTGCCGACGGCTACGTCGATCACGAAGCGCGCGGCGACGTAACGCTCACGCGCGCCGGCTTGGAGGCCGCGGTTCGCGTCGTACGGAGAAATCGTTTGGCTGAGCGGTTGCTCACGGACGTCCTCGGCATGCCGTGGGACGACGTGCACGCCGAAGCGTGCATTCTGGAGCATGCAATCAGCGATCGCGTCGAACAGCGGCTCGTCGAGGTGCTCGGCGATCCGAAAGCCTGCCCGCACGGCCATCCGATTCCGCCACGCGATCTGAGCGCTCCGCAGCAGATCGGCGAACCGCTCGCGCAGTTTGACGAAGGCGTCGACGTGACGGTATGCGGCGTGACGGAAGTGCCGCCTGAGATGTTGCGGTACCTCGGCGAGATCGGCTTGCGTCCTGGCACGAACGTTCGCATCGCCGAAAAGGCGCCGCTTGGCGGCCCGGTCACGATCGAGGTGGGAGGCCGCCGCATCGCGATTTCACTCGAGCTCGCTCGCATGGTGCTCGTCACTCAGGAAACTATGGCCGTTCGGTGAACGCGCCCGTTCCCGTCACGCGATTGCTCGTCGCGGCGAACGTCCTCGTTTTTCTTTGGGAGATCGCCACCATCGGACCGGGAGCGTTCAGCGGGAACGCCACCGGTCTCCAATACGTTAACGACGGCGCGCTCATGCCGTCTGCCGTGACCGAATATCATCAGTACTGGCGCATCGTGACCGGCGCGTTCCTTCACGTGAGCATCATTCATATTGGGTTCAACATGTTTGCGCTCTGGATATTCGGCCGATTTATCGAGTCTGTCACCGGCTCGTGGCGCATGCTCGTCATTTATGCCATCTCGCTCGTCGTCTCGGGCATCAGCGTCGTTCTCTTCAGCGCTCCCGACGTTCCGACGCTCGGCGCGAGCGGCGCAATCTTCGGGCTCATTGGGGCGCTCTTCGCGATTGGCTTCAAGCTCGGGCGCCACGGCATGGAGCTCATACGCGCAAATCTGCCGATGCTAATCCTCAACCTGCTCTTCACGTTCTTCTTTCCGGGAATCTCGTGGCAGGCGCACGTTGGCGGCCTCATTGCCGGATTTATCGTGACGTATCTCATCTATTTCCCGCCGCGACGCGTGAGCCCGTACGCGTACGATCGGCAAACCGGAAGCGAGCTCGACACCGAATATCAAGCGCCGTGACGCAAACGATCGAGGAGATATTCGGGTCCGGCGGTCCGTTTGCGCGCGCCTTCCAGGCGTTCGAGCCACGCCCGGGGCAAGTGCAGATGGCAAATCTCGTGGAGCGCGGGATCCTCGAAGGCATGCACACGATCGTCGAGGCGGGGACCGGTGTCGGGAAGTCTCTTGCGTATCTCGTCCCCGCCGTACGCAGCGGGAAGAAGGTCGTTCTCTCCACGGGAACCATCGCGCTGCAAGAGCAGCTCGTGCAAAAAGACATTCCACTCGTCGTGGAAGCGCTGAACGTGCCGCTTCGCGTCACGCTCCTCAAAGGGCGCAGTCACTATCTCTGCAAGGATAAATACGCGCGCATTCGGGGCGAGCGGCTCGTTCCGCCGTCGCGCTCCATGCAGGATATTTGGAACTGGGCGGACCGCACCGAGTCGGGCGATCGTGCGGAGCTGCGCTTTCTTCCAAGCGCGCAGGAGTGGGAGCAGCTCGATGCGGACGCCGACGATTGCACCGGCGAGTTCTGCTCGCACTTTCGCGACTGTTGGTTCTTTCGCAAGCGCGATGAGGCGCGTTACGCTGACCTCGTCGTCGTCAATCACGCGCTATTTTTCCTAGATCTCGCGGTCGGTGGCGGCTTGATTCCACCCTACGACGTCGCCGTGCTCGACGAAGCACACCAGTGCGAGCGGTGGGCAACCGACGCGCTAACCGGTACCGTCTCGCGTCGCACCGTCGGCCGTATGATGCGAAAGCTGCATCGCGTCTATCGCGTACCCGCCGCGCTCGACGCTGAAGTCGACGAAGCCGTTCGTGGGCTCGAGCACGCGCTCGCGCGTGGTCCCGGCGAACGCTACGCCGTACGCGCGAACGAAAATATCGACGGCTCGCTTGACGCACTGCGCGACGCACTCTATCGCCTGGAGAACTGGTTGCACGCGCATTGGCACGACGCGCTCCTGCGCGTTCCGGAGAGCGACGCCGAAGCGGAGCGCAGGAGAGATCTCGCGATGCGCCCGCTGCTCGCGCATCTTGTCACCATCGATCGCACGCAGGCACCGCGTGACGAGACGATCGCGTGGGTGGAGCGCAGCGATGCGGATGGCACGTACGAAGTCAAGAGCGCTCCTCACGACGTCGGTGACTTTCTCCGGACTGCACTCTTCGAACGCACGCCGAGCGTCGTCATGACGAGCGCGACGCTCTCTGTTGCTGGCTCCTTTGACTTTCTCAAGCGCACGCTGGGCGTCGGCGATGCGCAGGAACTCGTCGCGCCGTCGCCGTTCGATTATGCGCGCCAGGCGCGGCTCTTCGTTGCACCGCCTGCACTGAATCCGAAGGAGACGACCTTCGCACAGAAAGCGGCACCGATCGTCGAGGAGTGTCTCGAGCGCTCGCGTGGGCGCGCTTTCGTGCTCTTCACGTCGCACGCGCGCTTGCGCGAACTCCATGCCCTCCTTCGCGAACGCTTGCCCTTCCCGATACGGTTGCAGGGCGAGATGCCGCGCCCGCGTCTGCTCGAGTGGTTTCGATCCACGCCGAACGCAGTGCTGTTCGCGACCGGAACGTTCTGGGAAGGCATCGACGTTGCAGGCGATCAGCTCTCTTGTGTCATCATCGACAGACTGCCGTTTCCGTCGCCGTCGGATCCGCTCGTGGCGGCGCGCATCGCTTCTTTGGAGTCGCGCGGACTCGACGGTTTCGACGAGTACATGATTCCAGCAGCGACCGTTCGCTTGAAGCAGGGCTTCGGGCGTCT
>JASHPC010000160.1 GCA_030038335.1 Vulcanimicrobiota bacterium | reverse complement strand
GGGCATGGCGCGACGACGCCGTGCGCCGACGACCTCATCGTGCGGTTCGTCCTCGACGGCTCGGCGAAGGGACTGCCGACCTCTTCCTGCGCGGGAAGCTTCCATCGTCCGCCTTTCGCGCTGAAGTTCTCTCTTTCTCAAATCGAATGAGCCATGCGCGGCGCCCTTTCGGCGAGAGCCCGCGCGGTCTGCCGTCGGCGCCGACGACGCGATGCGCGGGAATCAAGAGGTCAAGCGGCGTTCTTCCCATCGCTCGGGCGACGCCACGGTGTGAAAGCGGTCTCCCAACCGCGCGCGCGATGTCAGCGTAGGACGCAAACTCGCCGAAGCGGAGCCGTGCGACCTGCTCCCAGACGGCGCGTTCGAAGGGCGTGCCCTCGGTCTTCAGCGGAAGCGTGAAGCGTTGCAGTCTCCCAGCAAAGTACGCGCGTATTTCTCTTTTCGCGTGTCGTAGAAGTTTCGCGTCGGCGGCGCTCCCTCGACTTCGCTTACTTCGTTCGCTACGCTCGGGATGACAAAAGGCGCAAGCGATCACGATGCCGTCGGAGACGGTTACGACGAGGTCGAATCCAAGCGGCGTGGGAACGCGCAATGACGGCGCTCGAGCGCGCGGGCGCTGCGAGCGAGGATAATCCTTCACAACCGTCATATTAATGCCATCTTATGGAAGCACCCGCTCGACTTCGCAGCGTGGGGCACTTCATCGGCGGTAAGCCCGTCGACGATGATGCCGCGCGCTATGGCGACATTTACGATCCCGCGCGCGGCCACGTTCAGGCACGCGTCGCATTTGCCGACAACGCAACTATCAACGCAGCCGTAGATGCGGCTACGCAAGCATTTCCGAAGTGGAGTCGTTTGCCGCTCGGCAGGCGAGCGGAGGTGCTTCTCGCGTTTCGGGAGCTGCTCAAGCAGCACGCAGATGAGTTCGGACGCATTGTGTCGAGCGAGCACGGAAAGATCGTTACCGACGCCGCTGGCGAGGTCGTGCGCGCGCTCGAGGTCGTCGATTTCGCGTGCGGCTTGCCGCATCTCCTGAAGGGCGAGCTGAGCGAAGGCGTCTCCACGAACGTCGACACGTATTCGATTCGTCAGGCAGTCGGCGTTTGCGCGGGCATCACGCCGTTCAACTTTCCGATGATGGTCCCGGTCTGGATGTTTGCGCCGGCGATCGCTGCAGGAAACACCTTCGTCCTGAAGCCGTCGGAGCGCGATCCGTCGGCTTCACTCTTGATGGCAAAACTCTGGCAGGAAGCCGGGCTGCCGGATGGTGTCTTCAATGTCGTGCAAGGCGACAAGGTCGCCGTGGACGCGCTTCTCGATCATCCGGGCGTCGCGGCGATTTCATTTGTCGGCTCTACGCCGATTGCACGGTACATTTACGAGCGCGCTGCGAGGAACGGAAAACGCGTACAGGCGCTCGGAGGCGCGAAGAATCACCTCGTTGTCATGCCGGACGCTGATCTCGACGCGGCGGCGGACGCGCTCGTTTCGAGCGCATACGGCTCCGCCGGACAGCGCTGCATGGCGATTTCGGCATCCGTGAGTGTCGGAGATTCCGCGGAACCGTTGCTCGAACGCATTCTCGCCCGCATCAAAAAGTTGAAGATCGGCGCTGGACACGACGCCGGCAACGATATGGGGCCGGTCGTCACGCCCGCGGCGCGCGATCGGATTCTCGGATACATCGAGACCGGGGTAAAGGAAGGCGCATCGCTGCTTGCGGACGGGCGGACGCTGCGCGTCTCCGGATACGAAGACGGCTTCTTCATCGGGCCTACGCTCTTCGATAAGACGTCGACGTCGATGCGGATATATAGGGATGAGATCTTCGGGCCGGTGCTCGTGAATCTGCGCGCAAAGTCGCTCGACGAAGCGATCGCGATCGTGAACGGCAACCCATACGGCAACGGTACGTCGATCTTCACGCGCAGCGGCGCTGCAGCACGCGCGTATCAGAGTGAGATTCAGGTCGGCATGGTCGGCATCAACATTCCGATTCCGGTGCCGGTTGGCTACTACTCCTTCGGCGGCTGGAAGGCGTCGCTCTTCGGCGATCTGCACATCTATGGTCCCGACGGCTTCCGTTTCTACACGCGTTCGAAAGTCATTACGACGCGTTGGCACGAGAGCAATGCAGGGATGAATCTCGGGTTTCCAACGCACAAGTAAGATGGCGGACTTTCCCGGCAAGCCCATCCAGAAGGAGCTTTCGCCGCTCGAGGTTTCCATCGAGGCAAATCGTTGTCTCTACTGCTACGACGCGCCGTGTACGAACGCATGTCCCACGCACATCGACGTTCCGCGGTTCATCGCGCAGATCGCCGACGGTAACCTCAAAGGAAGCGCGCGAACGATTCTCGAGGCAAACGCGATGGGCGCGTCGTGCGCGCGGGTCTGCCCGGTCGAGCACCTTTGCGAAGGCGCGTGCGTGTACAACACCGAGAGCGATACCCCGATCCGCATCGGCGATTTGCAACGGTACGCGACGGATTCTGCGCGCGAAGGGAATGTGAAGATCTTCACGGCGGGAACGCCGACGGGAAAGCGCGTCGCGATCGTGGGCGGTGGGCCTGCGGGACTTGCCGCGGCGCGCGACCTACTTCGGTACGGTCACGCGGTAACGATTTTCGAGTCGCACGACCGGCTCGGCGGATTGAATACGTACGGCATCGTTCCGTTTCGCTTGTCCACAGACGTTGCGCTCTGGGAGGCGCAGCAAGTCGTCGAGTTGGGTTGCGAGGTCCGCACGAACGCGCGGGTCGGCGAGAACGTTGCACCGGCAACGCTCGTTGCGGAGTACGACGCAGTCGTGCTCGCGTGTGGCATGGGCGACGTTCCGAAGCTCGGGATTCCTGGCGAAGAGCACGTCTGGGACGCTCTGGAGTTCATCGAGCGCGCCAAGACGACCGGCGCTGCGCCGGGCTTGGGAAATCGCGTCGCCGTGATCGGTGCGGGAAACACCGCGATCGACGCGCTTACGTGTTCGAAGCGGCTCGGCGCAGAGCGCGTGACGATGTACTATCGCCGCGGTGAAAAGCAGATGTCCGCGTATCAGTTCGAGTACGATTTCGCGAAGGAAGAGGGGATCGAGTTCCGCTTCTTCTGCGCTCCCAAGCGCGTTCTCGCGGATGCCGGCGCGGTCGTCGGGCTCGAGCTAGTTCGAACGCGCGGCAGTAACAACGGTAGCCCGCGGCTCGAAATCATCGAAGGCAGCGAGTTCGTAGAGCCGTGTGACACGATTATCAGCGCGATCGGGCAGAGCCGGCTTCTCAATTCAATCGACGCCCTCGGCGTCGAGCACGACGGCGGCGTGGTCCGCGTGGACGACGCTATGCGTACGTCGCGCGCGGGCGTTTTTGCAGCCGGCGATTGCATTTTCGCAAAGGGTGAGCGTGAGGCGATGGTCGTGGAGGCGGCGCAGCAGGGGAAGCTCGCCGCCGCTTCCGTGAACGAGTATCTCGGCTCGGGATAACAGGTAGAGTATGGCAGATTTAGCGAGTAATCTTGCGGGCATCAAGAGCCCCAATCCATTTTGGCTCGCCTCGGCGCCGCCGACGAACAGCGGATATCAGGTCGCGCGCGCGTTCGAGCAAGGCTGGGGGGGTGCCGTTTGGAAGACCCTCGGGACGCCGATCGTCAACGTGACGTCGCGTTTTGCCGGCTTCAACTATCGCGAGCATCGCATGGTCGGCATGAACAACATCGAGCTCATCACCGACCGGCCGCTGGAAGACAATCTCCGCGAGATTGCCGAGGTCAAGAAGCAGTTTCCCGATCGCGCGATCATCGCATCGTTGATGGAAGTTTGCGAGCAGAAACCGTGGCACGAGCTCGTCAAGCGCGTTCAAGAAGTGGACATCGACGGCTTCGAGCTCAACTTCGGCTGTCCGCATGGAATGAGCGAGCGCGGCATGGGCGCAGCGGTGGGGCAACATCCTGACCTCATCGAGCGCGTCGCAGCGTACGTGAAGGAAGTCGCACGCGTTCCGGTCATCGTCAAACTTACGCCGAACGTTACCGATGTGCGATTCTCCGCGCGTGGGGCGGCGCGCGGCGGAGCCGACGCGATCAGCCTCATCAACACCATCAACAGCGTCATGGGCGTTGATCTCGACACGTGGAATCCGATCCCACACGTTGACGGAAAGAGTTCGCACGGCGGTTACTGCGGTCCGGCGGTGAAGCCGATTGCCCTCAACATGGTAAGCGATTGCGCGCGCGACCCGGAGGTGAACATTCCCATCTCCGGCATCGGCGGAGTCGAAACGTGGCGCGACGCCGTGGAGTTTCTTCTTCTCGGCGCGACAAACGTCCAGGTGTGCACCGCCGTCATGCACTCGGGATTCCGCATCGTGCGCGAGATGATCGACGGCCTGAGCGATTATCTCGACTCCAAGGGCCTTCGCTCCGTGAACGAGCTCGTCGGCAAATCACGCAACACGATAACGACGTGGGAGAATCTCAATCTCAACTACAAGATCGTCGCAGAGATCGACCAGTCGCGTTGCATCCATTGCAACAAATGCTATATCGCCTGCGAGGATGCGGCGCATCAGTGCATCGACCGCGTCCGCCATGGAAACAACGGCGCGTACGATTTGGTCGTCGACGCCGAACACTGCGTCGGCTGCAATCTCTGCGTGATGGTTTGCCCGGTCGACTGCATCGACATGGTGCGCGTTGACAGCGGCGTGCCCGCGCAAAGCTGGAAGGAGAGAAGTGCTGCTGCCGTTTCAACATCGGGCTGAGGACGGGGTAACAGAGTAATGGGAACGCTCATCATGGGCGGCACCGTCGTGACCGCGGTGGACACGTATGCGGGCGACGTGCTCGTCGACGGCGAGACGATCAGCGCGATCGGAAAGAATATTCCGCCGGAGAAGCACGACGTCGTCGACGCGCGTGACGCGTTCGTCTTTCCTGGCGGCATCGATCCGCACACGCACCTCGACATGCCCTTCGGCGGAACCGTTACCGCCGACGATTTCGAAACGGGCACGCGCGGCGCGGCGATGGG
Organism: Vulcanimicrobiota bacterium; assembly: GCA_030038335.1. Taxonomy (GTDB): domain Bacteria; phylum Vulcanimicrobiota; class Vulcanimicrobiia; order Vulcanimicrobiales; family Vulcanimicrobiaceae; genus Tyrphobacter. The sequence continues at coordinate 686 of JASHPC010000160.1, read as the reverse complement.
CGGCACGACGACGATCGTCGACTTCGCGTTGCATACGCGCGGCGACTCGCTGCGCAATGCCGTCAAGCGATGGCACGAGAAAGCATCGGGCAAAGCCGTCGTGGACTATGCCTTTCATCTGACGATCGCAGACGGCCGCGACGAGACGATGGCCGAGATTCCGCGAATGATCGGAGAGGAAGGCGTCAACTCGTTCAAGGTCTTCATGGCGTACAAGCACGTGCTCTACGTCGACGACGAGACGATCTTCAAGACGCTCCAGGCGTGCCGGGATGCAGGCGGCCTCGTTCAGGTGCACGCGGAGAACGGCGACGTTATCGAGGTGATCACGAAGCAAGCACTTGCGGAGGGGAAGACCGAGCCGAAGTGGCACGCACTCACACGACCCGTCGAGTGTGAGGGAGAGGCGACACATCGCGCGATTCGATTGGCCGAGATTGCCGGCGCGCCACTCTACGTCGTGCACGTGTCTTCCGCGATGGCGGCGGACGCGATCTCCGACGGGCGCAAACGCGGCCTTCCAATTTACGGCGAGACGTGCCCACAGTATCTCGTCTGCGATTTCAGCGATTACGAACGTCCCAACTTCGAAGGCGCGAAATACGTGCTCTCGCCGCCAATTCGCGAGAAGTGGAACCAAGGCGTACTCTTGCGCAAGCTCAAGAACGGTGAGCTGCAGACGTTCG
>JASHPC010000159.1 GCA_030038335.1 Vulcanimicrobiota bacterium | reverse complement strand
GCGTGCGCGCGAATATTACGCGGGCGCGAACTGACGACGCTTCAGCGGAAGAACCATTCGCAGCTCAGTTCCGTATCCGGGCATCGCGCGCACGGAAATCTCCTCGGCAAACGAGCGAATCAAGAAAAGCCCGCGGCCGTTTTCGTCCTGCACGTCTTTGGGCAGCTGCATTCGAAGATCGTGTAATCCCGGTCCCGCGTCGCGGACGTAGATCACGGGCTTGCTCTCGCGCCAGTCCAGGTAGACCTCGACCAAACCAGGAGCGTGCTCGACGGTGTTTGCGACCGCCTCGCCGATGACGAGCTCGGTCGGAAAGAGTTGCGCACGATCCTCGGCCAGTAGACGCAGGTATGCGACGATCTCGATGCGCGAACGTTGAGCCGTGTGCGCGTCGCTCGAATGGAATCTCCACGTTCGCTCGAGCGTTGGATCGCGCGATGCCGGGGGTTCGAGGTCCACACTCGAAAACTGCAGGATCATGAGAGCCACGTCATCGCGCGGCGCGGCGCCGTCGAAGACCATCTCAGTGACCGCCTTCGCAGGATGCGCGACCGACGTGTTTCCGACAAAGAGCGGAATCGTGCTGCTCAGACGACGCTCCGCGTCTAACACGTCAAGGGAGAACTCCGTCATTCCGTCCGTGTAGAGCGCGACGACCGCGTTCGGGGCTATCTCGACCGTCCGGTTCTGAAAAGGGCCGGCGTAACCGCTGCCTATCGGCGGTTCGCCGTATGGCAGTAGCTCTGCGGGCTGGTCGTTGCGCGTTGCGACGAGCGGCGGCGGATGTCCCGCGTTGGCATAAACTAGTGAAGAGAGCGTAGCGTCAACGAAGCCGAGAAGCACGGTAACGACGAGATCGGGGTCCTGCTGCGCGAACAGATCGCTTACGCCCCGCAGAATCGTCGCTGGATCCTCGTGCCGAAAGGCGAGTGTCGCGATCGCCTGACGCAGGCGCCCGACCGCCACGGAGGCGTCGAGGCCGTGCCCGCTGACGTCTCCAATCGAGAAGCAGAGTCGACCATCCGGCAGATCGAATGCGTCGAACCAGTCGCCGCCTACGAGAGCATCCTGCTCTGCCGGAATGTAATGCGCGTCGAGCCGCAAACGCGGCCGCTGGGGCAAGTCGCTCGGCAAGAAGACGTCCTGGAGCGTCGCCGCAATCCGCTTCGTGCGTTCGAGCGCATTGCGTTGCGCGTCGACGTCGGCTGTGCTCCCGTACCAGCGAAGGATCGTGTTCTCGTCGTCATATAGTGGCTCTGCGCGCGCGAGGAACCAATGGTACTCACCGTCGTGCCGCCGCAGACGGTACTCCATCTCGAACGGCTCGCCGGTCGCGATGCAGCGTGGCCAGCGGCGCATAACCTCGAGAAAGTCGTCAGGATGATGCGCGGCCTGCCATCCCCATCCCGCGGCGTCGTCTGGAGCTTGGCCCGTAAACTCGTACCAACGGTGGTTGTACCAGTCTATCCACCCGTTTGCGTCGGCAGTCCAGCAGATGACCGGAATGGCTTCAGCGAGAACGCGGAAACGGCGTTCGGAATCGGCGAGGAGCGTCTCTCTGTCACGCAGCGCCTCTTCCGTTCTCTTTCTCGCCTCGAACTGCTTCGCGTTCGCGACGGCCAAGCCGGCACGGCGTCCCAGCTCCAGGGCAAACTCAAGATCCGTATTGTCGAAATACTTGCCATCCGTCGTCGAAACGAACGTGAGCGCTCCGAAGATCGTGCCCTGGGCGGTTACGGGAACCACGATTTTCGACCGGTATCCGAGGTCGCGCATGTACTCCGCGTGCGCTTTCGACGCTGCATGAGCCATGTACGTGTCTTCCCCTAGACGTGGAGCGAAGAAAGGGGCTCCCGTACGTGTCACTTTGACGATTGGGTGAACGCCAAACTCCTCCAGGTAGATGATCGGCGTCAAGCTCTTGAGAGTCGCTTCTTTTGTGGGGTCGCGATGCGCCACGGACGTTACCGAGAAATGCCGTCCGTCTTCATCCAACAAGTCGCAAAGGCATAGATCGGCAAACCATTCGACCGCGAGATGCGCGACGTTCGAAAGCGTTGTCGACACGTCGAGGGAACGATGAAAAATTTCTCCGGCTCGAACGAGAATAGCGAGGCGCTGCTGGTCGCGATTTACCTGCGCCTTCACCATTAGCGATTAAAATCGCTTGGCTTGAGATCTTCGAGATACTTCTTGAAGCGATCCATCTCTGCGTCATCCACGGGCCGCGTCTTATCCGAGACGGACTCTTCGAGAACGATCTTGTCCGAGACGTAAATCGGTGCCTGAACGCGAAGGGCCAGCGCGATGCCGTCGGAAGGACGTGCGTCGATCTCTGCGAGATCGCCGTTCTGACGCACGACGAGCTTCGCGAAGAACGTCGATTCCTTGATGTCGTGGATTACGACTTGCTCCAGGTGCGCTCCGAGCGTCGAGAGGATGCTTCGCATGAGATCGTGCGAGAGTGGACGGGGAACGGGAGCTCCTTCCAGCGCGAGCGCGATCGCCGTCGCCTCGAACGGGCCGATGAGAATCGGAAGATAGTGCGTGCCTTCGGCGTCCCTCAGGATGACGACAGGATCGTGAGTCAGGAGGTCGATGCCGAGTTTATCGACCGTCATCTTCCGCATGTTTCATTTTATCCGACGCGAACAGGAGATTTTCATGCCCGTATCCTGCGGTATCGTCGGGTTGCCCAACGTAGGCAAATCGACCATCTTCAACGCGCTCACGCGCTCGAGCGCCGCGCTTGCGGCGAACTACCCGTTCGCCACAATCGAGCCGAACGTGGGCGAGGTTGCCGTGCCCGACGTCCGGCTTGCGGTCCTGCAGGACCTCGTGCGAGCGGCGCGTGTCGTACCCGCGACCGTGCGCTTTGTGGACATCGCCGGTCTGGTTCGCGGAGCCAGCTCGGGTGAAGGCCTCGGGAATGCGTTTCTCAGTCACATCCGCGAAACGGATGCCGTCGCAATGGTCGTACGCTGCTTCGATGCACCCGACGTGGTGCACGTCGTGGGCGAGGCAGATCCGGTGCGGGACATCGAGATCGTCGAGATCGAGCTTGCGCTTGCCGATCTCGCGTCGATGCGGCGCCGTCTCGAGCGGCTCGAACGTGAAGCAAGGGCCGATCCGAAGGCGAGGCCGAGCGTCGAGGCGGCGCGCCGGCTCGTGGGCGCTCTTGAAGAGGGGAAGCCCGCGCGTT
>JASHPC010000158.1 GCA_030038335.1 Vulcanimicrobiota bacterium | reverse complement strand
CGACGCCCGATCAGTTCGCGAATATCGTGCTGCGAGCCGATCCGAATGGCGGCTTCACGCGTCTCGGCGACGTCGCGCGCATCGAGCTCGGAGCCCAGGATTACACGTCGTTTTTACGATTCAACGGCGAGCGCAATGCCGTCGGCATCGGCATCCTGCAGTATCCCGACGCAAACGCGCTCACCGTCGCGACTTCCGTGGAGAGCCGGATGGCACAGCTGGCGAAGAACTTTCCTCCTGGCATTACGTACACGGTGTCGCTCGACGCCACGGCATTCGTGCGCGAGTCCGTGCGCGACGTGCTCATCACGCTGCTGCTCTCCATCCTGCTCGTCGTGCTCGTCATCTATCTCTTCCTGCAGGACCCGCGCGCCACGCTCATTCCCGCCGCGACGATTCCCGTCTCTCTGATCGGCACGTTCTTCGTGATGAAGGTTTTCGGGTTCACGGTCAACACCGTAACGCTCTTCGGTCTCACCCTCGCGACTGGGCTCGTCGTCGACGATGCCATCGTCGTCATCGAGAACATCGCGCGGCACATGGAAGCCAACAAAGGGAAGATGAGCGAACGCGAGAGTGCCGCCGAGGCAATGCGCGAGATTCAAAGCGCGGTCGTGGCGTCGTCGCTCGTCTTGCTCGCCGTCTTCGTTCCGGTCGCATTCTTTCCAGGCACGACCGGTCAGATCTACAAGCAGTTCGCGCTGACGATTGCTGCGTCGATATCCATCTCGCTCTTTGCCGCGCTGACCTTTGCGCCAACGCTCACGGCGCGCTTACTCCACGGCGACGTCGAATCGAACGCACTCGTCTTTCATTATTTCAACGCCGGTTACCATGCCTTCAGAGACTGGTACGCGCGCACGCTGCCGAAGATCGCGAGCAGAAGCGGCGTCGTCGTGGCAATCTTTGCCGTCGCTTTGATCGCGACGGCCTTCCTGTTCCGCACGACGCCTACGGCGTTCATACCGAACGAAGATCAGGGCTTCTCCATCATCCTCGTGCAGGCGCCCGAAGGAACGTCGCTCTCCTACGAGAGCGCGCTCACCGCGAAAGTCGAACGAATCCTCTTGAGCTCGCCTGATGTGGATTCGGTCTTCAACGTCGGAGGATTCAGCTTCAACGGCTCCGCGCCGAACTACGGGTTAATGTGGGTTCGTCTCGTCCCGTGGTCGCAGCGGCACGGATACGCAAATACGCTCGACGCGCTCAACGCGAAATGGAACGCGGAGTTCTCGCAGATCCCTGGGGGCACAATCGTAGCCTTCGATCCTCCGGCGATCAACGGCATCGGCGCCTTTGGCGGGTTTCAGTTCGAGTTGGAAGACCAGAGCAACGTCGGACTCCCCGTGCTCGCCAAGACGGCGAACGAAATTATCGCTGCGGCAAATCGCGATCCGCGGCTCTCGCGAGTTTTCACGCAGTTTCGGCTGAACTCGCCGCAGATCGAGCTGCACATCGATCGTAACAAAGCTAAGGCGCTCGGCATCTCGATGACGAGTCTCTTCGAGACGATCGGCACCGATCTCGGTTCGTACTACGTCAACGACTTCGACTATCTGAACCGCTCTTGGCGCGTTTACGTGCAAGCCGATGCGCCGTATCGCAATCGCGTTGCGGCCCTGCAGCAGCTCTACGTCGCTCCGGACACGCAGCCCTCACCCGGACCCGCGACGAGCGGTGGCCTCGGCAGCGCGCAAACGCCCGTGAGCGCGCTCGTCGACATGTCGCAGATCAAGACGACGCCGATCATCCCACATTACGACCTCTTCCGATCGCTGGAGATCAATGGGAATCCCGCGCCGGGATACGGCTCGGGCGAAGCCATCACGGCAATGGAGCAACTCTTTGCAAAGTATGCGCCGGCCGGAATCGGATATGAGTGGTCGGGCCTACAGCTCGACGAAATCGCTGCCGGCAGCACGAGCACGCTCATCTTTGCTCTGGGGCTTCTCGTCGTATTTCTCGTGCTCGCAGCACAGTACGAGAGCTTCATCGACCCGCTCATCGTGATTCTCGCGGTGCCGGCGGCGATCTTCGGAGCGCTGCTTGCGTTAAACGGCCGCCACCTTCCGCAAGACATCTACGCGCAGGTCGGCTACGTGATGCTCATCGGCCTCGCCAGCAAGAGCGCTATCCTCATCGTGGAGTTTGCGAATCAGCAGATGCGTGCGGGCGCCGACGCCGTCACGGCCGCGCTGCGCGCCGCTCAAACGCGGCTTCGACCGATTATGATGACCTCGATCGCCTTCATCATCGCGGTGCTTCCGATGGTCTTTGCAACCGGCGCCGGAAGCGCAGCACGGCGTTCACTCGGAACCGTCGTTTGCGGAGGCATGGTGCTCTCGACGTTTCTCAACCTTGCGATCACGCCGGTGCTGTACGTCGTCATCAAGAGCATCGCGGCGCGAAAGCGCGTCGATGCCGCCGCTACGAGTAGATTCCGCGAAGTTTGAGCGCGCGAACGACGCGGTCGATCGCGAGCGTGTAGGCTGCCGTGCGCAGCGTTGCACCGCGACGGCGCGTGATTTCGCGGATTTCGTGGAGGTTGGAGAGCAAGACGTCTTCGAGACGCTCGTTGACCTCTTTCTCTTTCCAAAAATATCCCATGCGGTCTTGCGCCCACTCGAAGTACGAGACGGTGACGCCACCGGCATTGCCCATGATGTCGGGGATCACCGTGATGCCGCGCTCCTTGAAGATGCGATCCGCTTCCGGCGTCGTCGGACCGTTCGCTCCCTCGACGACGAGCTTCGCTTTTACCTTCGGCGCGTTCTCGGCGGTGAACACGTTTTCGAGCGCTGCTGGAACGAGCACGTCGCACTCGCTAACGAGCAGCTCGGCGTTGCTGATGCGTTCGGCGCCGCCGAATCCCTCGAGCGTGCGGAACTTGCGCGCGTACGTCACCGCCGCGTCGACGTCGACGCCCTCCGGGTTGTGGTACGCGCCCGTCACGTCTGAGATGGCCACCACTTTGGAGCCGCGTTCGGCAAAAAGCTTCGCTGCGTTCAGGCCGACGTTTCCGAACCCTTGCACCGCGATCGAGGCTCGTTTGGGATCGATTCCCATCTCACGCATTTGATCGAGCGCGCAGATCGTGACGCCTCGCCCGGTTGCCTCGACGCGCCCGCGCGATCCGCCGATTTCGATGGGTTTTCCGGTGACGACGCCGGGCTGATTCTGGCGCACGTGCATCGAGTACGTGTCCATGAACCAAGCCATGACCTGCGGCGTCGTGTTGACGTCGGGCGCGGGAACGTCTTTGTCGGGACCGACGACCTCGACGAGGTCTGCGGCGTACCGTCGCGTGATGCGCTCCAGCTCGCTCGACGACAGCGTCGAAGGATCGCACGTGACGCCGCCTTTTGCACCGCCGAACGGAAGATCGACGACGGCGCACTTCCACGTCATCCAGAACGCAAGCGCGGTGACTTCGTCGAGCGTGACACCCGGGTGATACCGTATGCCGCCTTTTGCCGGTCCGCGCGCGAAGTTGTACTGCACGCGGTACGCCGTAAAGACCTCGAACTCGCCGGAATCGCGCTGGAACGGAATCGAGAAGATGATCTGACGCGTAGGATGCGTCAGAATTTGGCGCATCCCTGAGTCCAGTTCCAGGAGGTCGGCGGCTTCGTTGAAATAGGCGATCGCTTCGCCGAAAATCGAAACGTCTCGCACGACGGTATTCATGCCGTAGGTTTTGAAGGCATGGATGAAAACCCCCTGCGTGCGCCCGTCGGCGCGACTCCGCCTAGACGTTGAAGCGGAAGTTCACGACGTCGCCCTCTTGCATCACGTACTCTTTTCCCTCGCTGCGAATGACGCCCGCGGCGCGCATCGCGTCCATCGTGCGATATCGCACGTAGTCGTCGTATGACACGATCTCTGCCCGAATAAAACCGCGTTCGATGTCGCTATGAATGCGGCCGGCGGCTTGCGGGGCGCGAGTGCCTTTCTCGATGGGCCAAGCACGGGCTTCCTTTTCGCCTGCCGTAAGAAACGTCATGAGACCGAGCAAGTCGTAGGCCGAGGCGGCGAGATCGTCGAGTCCGGAGCGCTCGACGCCAATGCTGCGCCGGTACTCCACGGCGTCGCTCTCGCTCAGGCCCGCAAGTTCGGCTTCGAGTTTTCCGCAAAGCCGCACGACGCGGCCGCCGTCGCGCACGGCCTTCTCGTCGATCGCGCAAACGAGCGCCGCGCCCGCTTCGCTCGGTTCCTCGTCGACATTCGCAACGTACAGCATCGGTTTTGCGGTAAGCAAGAACGCTTCGCTTGCAACCGCCCTTTCCAGGGATGTCGTCGAAAACGAACGCGCGGGCTTCCCCTCTTCAAGAGCGCCCACGAGCCGGCGCGCCGCCTCGACGCTCGGCCTCGCCTTCGGATCGGCCCTTGCTTCACGTTCGAGCCGCTCGAGACGGCGCCGCATCGACGCGAGATCGGCAAGCGCAAGCTCGATCTCGACGATTTCGATGTCCCGCACCGGATCTGCCTCGCCCTCGACGTGCACCACGTCGGGTGCATCGAAGCAGCGTACGACCATTGCGACGGCATCCGTTTCGCGGATGTGACTGAGAAACGCATTCCCGAGGCCTTCACCCGAGCTGGCTCCGCGAACCAGACCGGCGATGTCCACAAAGCGCACGGTCGCGGGT
>JASHPC010000157.1 GCA_030038335.1 Vulcanimicrobiota bacterium | reverse complement strand
GCAGCCGCGAGCCGGTACGCGGTGACGAGCATGCGATAGACCGCAGGGAAGTCGTCGCTTCGGTACCGGATCGTTCTGCCGCTCACGCGCTCGATGCCGGGAACGTCGGCGATGAAGTCGGCGTGTTCCACCTGAGTTGTCGTAATCTCCATCGAGATCGGGGGCTCGAACGTGAATGGGCGAGCCTCGCGCACGCGTTCGAGAGCACGCGTCGCTGCTGCGCGCAGGATGCTTTGCGCAGCAGCAGGAGAGAGCGTTTCGGCCGAGAGCTTTCCGATGCCGCGCTTTACCGCGATCCCAGTCGCCCACGGAAGCTGGATGCGCAGCTCGGAGATGAGCGCTTCGTCGCCGCTCACCATGACGACCGGAACGCCGTGATACCCAGCCATCGCTGCGTTCATGAGCGCTTCGCTGCAGTGAACGCCGTTGACGCATACGTCGAAGATCGTCGCGCCGTTGAACGTATGGCCGAGAACACCGTCGACGTCACCCGCCTTCGCGTGGTAGCCCGTGAAGATCGCGGCAGAAAAACCTGGACCCAATCCCTCGGTCATCGACGACGGCTTGCGCGAGCCCGTAATGACGCGCACGTCCTGCGGGAGCTCGTCCCAAAGAAGGTTGACCATGCTTCCGTGCGAGTCGTTGACGAGAAACTCGGTCGCGCCCGCCGCACGAGCACCTTCAACGACCGCTGCGACTTCCTGCGACATATATCGGCGGTACATCGGATACTCCGTCGTATTGGCATAGTCGCACTGGCGCCATACGGAAACGCCCGCAGTTCCCTCCATGTCGCACGAAACGTACACTTTCACCAAGACAGTAGTGTACCTGGGTCGCAAACGCGGTGTCCACACGACGGGAAAATGTTGGGAAAATGCGCGCCGGAATCCGGAGCAAAGCGGATTGCGGAGTCGAAGCAGGCGCAACGGTTATGATTGCTCACCGGCGTGGCGCCGTTGCGTTGCTGCTCGCCTCGTGGCTCGTCCTGGCGTCCGCGGCGTGCACGCGTACGGATCGCGTTCGGGAATCAACCGGCAACGCGTTGACGATCGCGCAAATCCAAGAGCCGCGATCGCTCAATCCGCTCTACCTCGACGGGTACACGGCGGGCGAGATCGACGCGCTTTTGTACTCGTTCCTCACGACGTACGATCTTCGCGGCAATACGATTCCGCAGGCCGCAGTGGAGGTGCCCACACAAGAAAACGGCGGTATCTCGAGCGACGGACTAACGTATACGTTTCGTCTGCGGCACGACGTGCGCTGGCAGGATGGCGCCCCGCTCACGTCGCGCGACGTCGCCTTCACGTACGACGCTATCGTGCGGCCGCAGAACAATGCGCTCTCGACCTACGGCTACGACGCCGTCGCATGGGTGAGAACGCCCGATCCGCACACCGTCGTCGTGCACCTCAAGTACAAGCTGAGCCCGTTCGTCACGTATTTCTTCGGTGGAAACAGCAACTATCCAATCTTGCCGGCACACGTTCTCGCGCGCTATCCGGATCTCAACCGCGTGCCGTTCAACGCGGATCCGATAGGCTCGGGCCCATACCGCCTGGAGCAGTGGGCGCGCGGCGACCACATGCTTTTCATCGCGAATGCGTCGTATTATCTCGGAGCGCCGGCAATAGGGACGATTACGCTAAAGTTCGTACCTGACTCGCAGACGATAGTCAACGAGCTTACGACCGGCGAGATCGACGCCGACTTTTTTGCCGACGTGTCGAAAATTCAGCAACTGCGAGCGATTACCGGGCATCGTATCCAGACGGCGCAGACGACGCAGTTCGGCACGGTACTCTTCAATACGGAGTCGTTCGTCTTCAGCAACCCGGCCGTACGAAGAGCGTTCGCAATCGCGATCGACCGCCGAACGCTCGCCGACAAGATTGCGCGCGGCGTCTACGACCCCGACACCGCGATGAAATCGCTCTTTACGTGGGCATACGATCCGGACGTAGGAAATCTTCCGTACGATCCGCGCCTCGCGTCTTCCATGCTCTCCTCGGCCGGCTGGAAGATGGGTGACGACGGCATTCGTCGCAAAGACGGCAAGCCGCTCCAAGTCGAGCTTCTCATCTCGAGCGGGAGCACGGCGTCGAGCAACTTCGGCGACGTGATTGCCGCGTACGAACGCGCGGTTGGAGTCGAAGTGCAGTTGAAGACGCTCTCGCCGGCCGAGCTGACCTCACCGAGCGGACCTCTCTACGCGGGCCGCTTTCAAGCGGTGCTCTTCACGGAGCAGTCGCAGGCCGACCCTGACGCGCGCTGGATCCTCGGGTGCTCGCAGCGAGCACCGCACGGGTTCAACTTCATGCGGTTCTGCGACCCGAGCATCGATGCGATATTCGAGCGCGCCGCGGCGACGCTCAACGTTGCCGAACGCAAACGGTATTACGCCGTCGTCCAACGCGATCTGCTCGCAACCGAACCGATCGATTTTCTCTATCAGGTTGTCGAGGTGGACGTCGTTCCGAAGCGTCTGTCGGGCTATAGCTCGTCGATGTACACGTCGCCGTACACCTTTGTCAACGACTGGCGTCTGTAATAATAAATGAAGGAGACGAGATGCAGGTGAGTAGGAAGACGTTCGTTGCGAGCACGGCCTCGCTTGCGGCCGCAACGCTGCTGCCGGTGCGCAGGGTGGGCGCGGCGCAAGTCGTCGTCAGCGGCGAACTGGATCCGAAGTATGCAGACTTCGACAATCTCGTCGTGCAGAACATGGTCAACAATAATATCAAGGCTGGACAGTTTGCGTTCGGTCGCGGAGGAAGCGTGCTCTTCGCGCACGGGTACACGAACTCGGTCGACCCGTCGTACATGAGAACGCTCAGCACGAGCATCTTCCGTGTCGCGAGCCTGAGTAAGGCGTTCACGTCGGCGTGCCTCACGACGCTGCTGGCGAAAAACGCCTTTACGCTGGAAACCCCGCTCTTCGACTACATTAGCGTCGACCAGCCGTTGCTTCCGTCACAACATCCGGATGCGCGGCTTCCAAAGGTTACGATCGGCCAGACCGTCGCGCACACGGCTGGCCTAGCGCCGTCGGGAGACAATGATCCGGAGTTCCAATACCGTCAGATCGAGAACGACATCGACGCGTCGGGGCCGTTGACGCAAGAGCAGTTCACCCGATACGTGTACGGTGTGCCTCTGCAATCCGATCCCGGCAAAGTGTATGCCTACTCGAACATCGGATACTATCTGCTCGGGCGCGTCATCGAGAAGGCGTCGAAGCGCCCATATTACGAGTACCTCAAGTCCGCAGTGCTCGATCCGCTCGGAATCGACGATACCGTCCTGTCGGCGACCGCCATCAGCGGACGGCGGCCGAACGAGGTTGCATACGATGACGACGACACCGGCCTCTCCGTTCTCGATCCGCGATCGAAGACGATGCTGCCGCTTCCCTACGGCGGCGCGACGTACTGGGAAACGTTCGACGCGTGCAGCGACCTCGCGACGTCCGCGCCCTCGCTCATCGCGTTGATCGGTCACTACGCCGCGTGGGGTACCGGAGGACGCGCGCCGGGCTCCGCGCGAGCCGGTGCCATGCCCGGAACGGAAGCCGTCATTTACAACCGTCGCGACGGAATCGATTACGCATTCAGCTTCAATCGTAGACCCGACGACGATCCGTTCAACACCTACTTCCGCAAATCGCTCGACGCGCGTTTCGACCGCGGCATCTGACCTGGGACAAAGACGGGACTTTTCTTCGAGGAAGCCCGGCGCGCGGATACTAATCGCCCAACACCGGTTTCGGAGGTGAAAGCGATGGAGAACCCCTTGCGCCGCACGATCTTCGCAGCGCTCGCATGCGCGCTGCTCTTCACGGGAATCGCACGTGCCGCGACGACGGGCGACGTAAACGGCTACGCACGCGACGCAAACGGACACGCGATCGCAAACGTCACCGTGACCATTACGGCGCCGTCGTTTTCTTCGAAGACGTCCACCGATTCCGTTGGTTTCTACGCCTTCGTCGGCATACCGGCAGGCACGTACAGCATCGCGTTCACCAAGGACGGGTACCAAGAGGCCGACGTAACGAACGTTGCCGTCATCCAAGGAGAGAAGACGACGGTAAGCGCGACGCTCGCGAACGCGCTCCGAACGATCGCTCACGCGGTATCCCGTTCCGCCACCTCCCTCGTACAGCCGAATCAAACGGCCGACGAGACGATCGTCACGCAGCAGACGCTGGAGAACATAACGGGCACGCCGATGACGATCGAGCAGTCTGAGGTGCTCAACGCACTGCCCGGATTTACGCCGACCTCGGGCGGTGCACCGGCGATTCGCGGCGGCGCGCTCAACGATCTCGGTTACGAGATGGAAGGCGTCGACATCAAGGACCCCGTCCTCGGGTTGTTCATGAACAATGGCGCCCTCGCAGGCGTTCAGCAGCTCGTCGTTTCGACGGGATCGTTCGACGTTGCCACCGGCAACTCGAACGAAGGCATCATCAACGAGGTCGTTAGGCAAGGGAGCTATCCCGGTTTCGCCGACGTCGCGCTTTTCAAAGACCTAGGATACTACTACGATGGCTTCGCTGCGGAAGCCGGCGGCGGAACACCGGACGATCACTTCACGTGGTACGTCGCCTATCACGGCGTCCGTGACGCAAACGTCGTCGGAAGCGGTCAGTTCGAGCCGCTTGCGGTCGGCGCAACGAGCAACGTGCAAGTGAACGAAACCGTGCTCAACCTTTTCTACCGGTGGGGTCCGAACAATCGCGACCAACTACAGTACTTCGGCGAGACGGGCTACAACGTGTACGACTACAACTGGCTCGTCAATCCCGGCATCACGCCGTACGCTACGAACAACATGCTCGTCTGGGCTTCGCTCGCGTCGGGTACGTGTCATCCGGCGGGCGGCATCGCAACCGAGAACTGCGGAGAGCTCGTTGCGGACACGCTGCCTACCTTTCCGGGCCAGACGAACTACAATAGTTCGACCGATTACCCGGACAACGAGAATAACCAACACGCTGTGCAGAAGCTCGAATGGCACCATCAATTTTCGTCGTCGAGCTACTTCTCGTTCTCCGTCTCAAAAGCGTTTGAGTACGACAACTACGACGTTCCCTGGGGCGGAGGTGCATTCGACGACTACTACCTGCATAACGCGAGCACGAACTACGGCCTCCTCGCGACGTACAGCTCGCAGTTGAGCCCGCAGCACAACCTAACGGCGGGAATTGCGTCGATCGACGAGCTTCCGGGATACAACGCGCAGCAGAACAGCTTGGCGGCCTTCACGTACTTCAACGACTGGTGCTACGTGCAGTTGATCGCGACGACGCCCGAGTTTGGCTGCCCCGGAACCAACGGCACACCGCTGACGACGTTTCCCCGCGTCGAGTACGCTCGCAACGACATGATGCACCGTAACTACGCCTACATACGCGACCTCTGGCAGCCCAGTGCGCGCTGGTACGTCGACTGGGGATTGCGCTGGGACAATCAAAAGATCAACATCCCTGCCGATGCCTCGCAGCAGGGCGACCTTCTGAACTACAATGGTGGAACCGGCCAGTACATTCAAACCGCGGGACCGGTGATTGGAAAGGACGTCACCGATCCGGCGGACGTCAGCCCGCGAATGTTTGCCGACTACACGATGGGTCGTGACGACGTGCTGCGATTCGGATGGGGGCGATACGTCGACTTCGCGCCGGAGCTTCAAGTGGAGACGAAACTCCTCCTGAACCCGGCGTTGCAGAACTGCAACATCGCAAACGGCTGCTTTGCGCCGCTGCCAGGATACGGCGTGACGAACCAGGTTTCCAACTTGTACCAGCAGAGCATGTACGATTTCAACACGTACTTCAACTCGCAATACGAGCCAACCGAGCCGCAGTACGTGAGCGACTACGAGTTCTCGTGGGAGCACGACTACGGGCACGGCTGGCAGAGCAAGATCACGCCTTACTTCCGCAAGGGCACGAACTACGTCGTCGGATCGCAGGCGATCATTCAGACGCTCGCGGACGGCTATCCGCTGTACGGTCCATACACGTGGTCGAATCTCGGCATCATTCAAAGCACTGGCGTCGAGCTCGCGATCCAGAAGACGGCCACGTACGGGCTGAGCGGCTGGTTCAACCTTACGTACGACAACACGATGGCCAACTACGACAGTGACTACTTTCCCGAAGTGAGCTTTGCGTCGATTAGCCTCGGGCACTTCTACCACGTTGCCTACGCCGCACCGATCACTGCGTCGCTCGGCTTGGATTACAATACTCCGAGCGGCTTTCACGCATGGCTGGACATTCCGTTCGAGAGCGGTTACTGGTACGGCGTCGGAACGAAGACGTTTATCTACGAAAACTTCTATCCCAACGGGCAGCAGGCTCCGCTCGGGGGTCCCGGCACGATCATCAAAGCCGTTCAGGTTCCGAATACGAACTACATCAACGGCGTCTATGGATACTACACCGTCGATCCGAGCAATCCGGGAACGTTCGAGGATCCAAATATCATCGGCTCCATGGGAACGCCCGAGGGCCCCGATCCGGGCTCCCTCCAGGCCTCACCCGAAGCGTACGTCAACCTTACGTTTGCAAAGGATTTTGGGCCGAACAAGCAGTTCCAGATCGGCGTGCGCCTTGCGAATCTCTTGGGTAACTTCTCGCAACCCGTGCCGTCTGAGAATCGGTGGTACGTCAACAACGGCTTCGGTGCCGCCGCTCCCACGTCGGGCGTCAACTACAACGCGCTCTACGAGCCATATCAGTACAATCTGAGTCCGAATCCATACGTCTCCGAACCAATCGGACCGGAGCGCCAGATTCTTTTCTTCTTTACTTCCAAGGTCTAGGTGGCGACATGCACGTGACACGATATCTTGCCTTGGTCAGCGTACTCTTGCTATCGGCGTGCTCTGCGTTCACGACGCAGACGTCCATCGCGCCAATCACGCCGAACCTCAACGCCACGCTCGAGCTGGCCGTCGGAACTTTGAACAATGCGTACGGCTTGCTCGGGACCTCCGGCGTCTATCTCAACGCCATAACGAGTTTCAGAAATCCAACGGGAACGTCGGCGTTTCCGAATCCCGGCACGGCGTACCTCACCGGTCCCGGCGGGCTCGACGCGAACCTCGGCAATCTGTACGCGTACGGACAGTATCTCGGCACGAACTACACGTTGGGTGAGCCCCCTGCGTTCAGTCCGCAGAATAGCTACGGCGGCTACAGTACCGGATACATCATCACGTACGCCGCTCCGACCCCGGGAACGTACACCGTTTCCACGACGGTGAAGACTGCGGGGCGCTCGTTGAACTTCAGCGCGACCGCGACGCTCCCCAATCCGGCTACGGTCCTGCCGGACGAGCCGCTTCCGACGTGGGTTACCGACGGAAAGGGCGGCGGGACATTTACCATGACGAATCCCTCGGGCGTCACCGAGTCGCTGATCTTCATCCAGGCTTCGAATGGCGCGTACGTTGCCGACGTCGAGTTGAAATCTCCCGCGACGACGGTCAATGTTCCCGATGGTACGTTGACCTCCGGAACGACGTACTACGTCTTTTGCATCGGTGCTGACTTTCCGCTGATCGAATCGGCGCCTCCGAACAGCACCGCCTACAAGCCGGTGATCGCGGGAAGCGGCGGGACCGCCGACATCACCGCGTCGAGCTTTACGACCTTTACGGAGTAACGAGCTCGCGACGGATCAATCGTAGCTTTCGCGCACTGTTTCGAGAAGCGTCTGACCGAACTCGATGACGTTGCCGTCACCGTCGAGCACTTCGACGCCGAATCCGGGGTAGAGGCTGACGAAGCGTTCTTGCTTCCAGCGGGCGACGGACCAGCCGTCGCGCGCCGCCTTCTCGTATGGCCAGGTCGGCATTCCCTCCCGATCCGAGCGCACGTCTCGCCCATCGATTCGAACGCGCACTTGAAAGCCTTCCACGCGCGCGATCTTCATCTCTAGAGTCCCGATCTTCATGACACGTTAGACTTCGAGTGAGGCCCCTTTGGTTCCGCGGACAGCGCCCAACCAGCGATAGGTGCGCCATCCGACTGTGAAATATTGCGATGACGCCGGCGATGCAGAGAAGCCCTTCGACCGCGAGCGCCGCGTTCATGACACGTCCGTACGGTCCGATTCCGAGCGCGTTGATCGGTTCGACGATGGGTGAATAGCCGGGGCGAACCGCGCCGAGGACGCTCCACGTCAACGTGAAGAGAAGCGGCCCGGTAACGGCGCCGAGCACGAGAAGCCTCACGAAGACGGCAAGTTGCACGTTTTGCGAGAAGATGCCTTCGTGAGCGCCGTCACCGAAGATCTGCAGTACGCGCTAAAGCACGTTCGTGCGAACCGATCGCTGGTATTTCTTACTCTGGGACGCTCGCTGCGCAGCTTCGGGCAGAGTTATCTCATCGTCATCGTCCCGCTCTATCTTCTCGCGCGCGGTGCGACGCCGGCGCAAGTCGGCGTGCTCGTTACGGCGTGGGCGCTCGGCACCGCTCTCCTCGGAACCCTTGCGGGATTCGCCGGCGATCGCTACGGACGCAAAAAAGTGCTGCTCGCGTTTGCCGCGCTTTCGTTTTTCGCGGCGCTCGTCTTCTACGCGGATGCTCCGTTTTGGGCACTCGGCATTGCCGGCGCGCTCGGCACGATCGGGCGCGGAGGTGGTCCGGCGTCGGGCGGAGCGTTCGGCCCGTTTTATTCATCGGAGCAGGCCCTCATTGCGGAAAACTCGCCGCACGAAATGCGGACGCGCATCTTCGCGCTTTTCTCTCTCGCCGGCGCGATCGGCGGTGCACTGGGGCTCGTGCTCACGGGCCTACCGCAGCTCGTCGTGAGCGAACATCTCGGCACCCACGTGACCGCGTATCGCATTCTCTTCTTGATCACCGCCGCGCTCGCCGCGTTGCTCTTTGCGAGCACGTTGCCGATTCGCGAAGATCGCGGCACGGAGCGTGCGTCGCACGGACGAAGCCCGCGCATCGCGCTCTCCCCCGCGACTCGCG
>JASHPC010000156.1 GCA_030038335.1 Vulcanimicrobiota bacterium | reverse complement strand
CCGACGCGTCCGCTCGCCGCGGCCTCGAGTTCTTCGTCGCTCTTTCCGCAGCCGTGCAGCGTGATACGCTCCGCACCGACCGCCGCACGCTCTGCCGTCGTGAGCTCGCCGAGCGAGCACACGTCGATCGCGAGCCCGCGTTCCACTACGAATCGAGCGATGGCGACGAGCAGCAAAGCTTTGCCCGCATACGCGATCTCGATGTCATGCGGATCGCACGCTGCGTGGCACTGCGAGATCGCCGCTTCGAACGCGTCGAGATCGATAACGAGAAGCGGCGTGCCGTAGTGCTCGGCGAGACGTTCTGCGGGGATCCCGGCGAGCGTCAAAACTGTGCCAGGAACGCGTCGATGCGCCCCTGCTCGACGTTGCCTGCGAGAAGTTGCGCCGCCATTGCGTTGCGATCCGGCGGCGGCGAGACGAGCGTGAACGACGCCGTGCTGGCGTCGGAAGCGGTGACGGTGCAGCGCTCGGCACCGGCGGGCACGATCGCGGCCTCGTACGGCGCGAGTATCGCATCGCCGCCGTCGCACGAAAGCGCAACGCTGCCTTCCAGCGGCATGAAGACGAGCGGCACGCCGTCGGTAGCGATCGACGCGGGTTCGCTCGTAGCCGTGACGAGCTCGACGATGAAGTTGGGACCCGCGATGAGTGCCGTACGCCTCAGCGACTCGAACGTGTACTCGATGGTTGCGATCGCACCCGTCGTCCCTGCGTGGTAGTTCAAGACGTCGGCAGCTTTCTGCACGTGCAGCGGACGCGGTTTTCCGTCGGTGCCCAGGCGGTTCCAGTCGAAGATGCGATAGGTGAGGTCGCTCGCCTGTTGCGTTTCGAAGAGAACGATGCCGGCGCCGATCGCGTGGAGCGTTCCGGCGGGAAGATAGTAGGCTTCGCTCGCTTTCACGGGTACGCGCCGCAGGATATCGCCGAGCGTTCCGTCCGCAACGCGCTTCTCGTATTCCGCGCGCGTCGTGTCACGCGTCCAACCCAAGATCAGGTGTGCGTCCGGCTTCGCCTCGAGAATGTACCAGCACTCGGTCTTTCCGTTTGGCTGATGTTCCACGCGCTGCGCGTACGCGTCGTCCGGATGAACCTGCACGGAAAGCGAGTCACGCGCATCGATGATCTTCGTAAGAATGGGGAAGATGCGCGTAGCGTCGATCGAGCCAAGTAACTTCGGCCCGAGGCGGGCGCGCAAATCCGCAATGGTTGCGCCCGCAAGCGCACCGTTGCGAACGCGGTTGGCGTCCCAGCATTTCCACGACTCGCCGCCCCAAATCGCAGGCGCTTCCTTGGGGTCCATCGCGTAAGGATAGAGAGGTTCGAGGTTCATCGTGCCTGCTGGAGGTACGCCCAAACGGTGTGGGAATCCTCAGGTGCCATCATGCACCGAGCGTACGTCGGAATAGGCTCGAATCTCGGCGACCGCCGCGCGAACATCTTTGCCGCGTTGCAGCGTCTCCGTGCGCACGCTCGCATCGAGGCAGTCTCCGCCTTCTACGAAAGCCCTCCCGCCGAAGGGGCGCAAGGACCGGCGTTTCTCAACGTCGCGGCGGTGCTGGAGATCGCTGAGGATCGGGATGCGTTCACTCGGCGTCTCCACGAGATTCAGCGCGTGCTGGGACGGGTGCAGCCTCGCCGGCTCAGCGCGCGCCCTATCGACGTCGACGTGCTTGCCTTCGACGAGTGGGAGCATCCGCAGTTGGAGTCGCGCCCGTACAATCTCGTACCGCTTGCGGAGATCGCGCCGGATTTTGCGGCACGCGTGCGTGACGGCGAAGCGGTGCGGCGTTTGGAACAAGGACTGCGTTTTCACACGGACCGCCAGGAAGAGCTTCCCGAGGTGCGCATCTCGCTCAACCGCGCCGGGGTGTCCCGCGTGCGTCGTATCCTGCGTCTCGAAATCGACGGAAAACCCGGCGTCTTCAACGGCGAGTTCTCGATGGTCGCCGACCTTGCATCAGATCGTTCGGGCGTGCACATGTCTCGCTTCGTCGAAGTCTTGGAGGAGGCGACGCTCGACGCGCTCTCTCGCAAGCGGTCAGCGACGCGCGTCGAACGGCTCGCGGAAGCGGTCGCGCGTGACATCGTGGCGACGCAAGAGGCTGCGGAGGCCGAAGTTCGCTTGGAAGCGGACTTCGCGCTCGAACGATGGACGCCGGTGAGCGGAAAGCGCGCGGAGGAAACGTACAGGCTCATCGGCATAGCGCATGCGAGTCCATCCGGCGTGCGGCGCGTCGTCGGTGTCGAGGCGGAGGGCATGACGGCGTGTCCGTGCGCGCAAGGGATGATCCGCGAGCATTCGATGCGTCAGTTGGAAGAAGCCGGATTTAGCGAGACAGACGCGCGGCTCGCGCTTGATGCGCTCCCAGTCGCGACGCACAATCAGCGCGGACGCGGCGCGGTCCTTCTCGGAGAAGACGATGAGGGCGCGCTCGAAGACGTCCGCGTCGAGGATCTCGTGGAAATCGTCGAAGGCGCAATGTCGAGCGAAACGTACGATCTCCTCAAACGGCCGGACGAGTTCTTCGTCGTGAACAAGGCGCACGCGAACCCGAAGTTCGCCGAGGACGTCGTTCGCGGCATCGTCGCGCGCGTGTTGGAAACATACGACGAGTTTTCCGACGCGGCGTTCGTTTTCGCAAGCCAGCGCAACGAGGAGTCGATTCACAAACACGACGCGTTTGCCGAGGCATTTGGCTCTTTCGGCGAGTTTCGGCGGGAGCTGCGCGCGCGCGAAGGCGCGATCCCGAAGACCGATCTCAACTCGTGGCTTCGAGGCGCTCGATCCGCGACTTGAGCGACGGGTGCGAGCTGAAGAAGAGCTCGTACCAGCGCGGAACTTCATCTTCGATGAGATTCTGTTCTCGCAGTCGTCTGAACGCCGAAGCGCCCGCAACCGGATTCTTCGTCGCTTCAACCGCGAAACGATCGGCGGCGGCCTCACGCGATCGCGTGAACGCAAAGAGCAGTGGGCGCAAGGTTTGCGTCGCGAGGAGCATTGCGGCGTAGAGTCTAGCCAGCACGATCGGGCGATCGCGCATGCCGCTGCGCGGACCGCTGAGCGCGTTCGAGACGAAGAACAGCACGCTTGCAATGACTTCGCCGAAGGCGGTGAGTCGCCACACGTCGCGCGCGACGTAATGGCCGAGCTCGTGCGCGACGATGAACTCGATCTCGTCGTCGGGAAAGGCGTCGACGAGGGTGTCGCCGAGCACGATGCGATGCGTCCGAGCGACGCCGGTGACGAACGCGTTCGCCTTGCGCGTCTGCCGGCTCATGTCTACCTTGAGAATGTCCGCACTGCCGACACCGTAGCGCGACGCAAGACCGCGCAGGCGCTTCTCGAGCGGCCCTTGCAGCGGTTCGAAGCGATTGAATAGCGGAAGGATGTAAAGCGGCACGATAAGATTGCCGGCAACGAAGAGCGGCAGCGCTGCGATCGTCGCGTGAAGTGGCCAGAAGCGAGGGGCTCGCCGAACCATCGCACCGAGAAGCATCGCGCTCAGCGAAGTGACGACCGTCGCCACTAAGCTGCTCTTCGCGTATTCGCTCAGCCACGCACTCGAACGTTGATCCGTAAGACCGTAGCGGCGTTCGAGGAGATAGTCGGAAACGAACGCTGCGGGCAGCTCGGCGACGGAGCCGCAGAGCGAGAGCGGAGCGACGAAGAGCGCTGGGCGCAGCCATGCCGGCGCGCGCAACGTTGCACGATCCGTACGTTCGCCCATCGTTCCGTAGGCCAGCGCGAAGGCGCCGCAGATTCCTTGAAACGTGTCCGCGAGCTCGAGCGCCCTGCGGGAGCGACCGTAACGCGCAGCGCCCGTACGCTGCCGGGTATCGGGGGAGCGGAGCTCGCAGAGGCTCTCGTAGGCCCGCGCGGCGAGGTACCCCGCAGAGAATCCGGCCGCCAATCCGACAAGAACATCACGACCGCGCATGGTATCTCCGCACGGCATGCAGGTTCTCGCCGGCGGACGCGTTTACTCCTTCGATGCACGAACGCAACAATTCGAGCGTCACGACGCGCTCGTCGTCGACGCGGCCGGTGACGTGCGCTCGCTAAACGAACGCGATGCCGGTGCCGGCGTGCGGCGCATCGAGCTCGGAGGCGCAACCGTTGTGCCCGCGTTTGCAGACGCGCACGTGCATCTTACCGACACCGGTTACTTTCTCGGAGAACGCGACCTTTCGACGACGACGTCTTACGAAGAGTTCGCCGAAGCGGTCGCGCGGGTCCCAAACGAATCCGGCGTCGTCTTTGGCGGGCAGTATGATGAGTCTCGCTGGGCCGACGGGCGTTCCGCCGACGCGCGTCCGCTCGACCGCTTTCATGCCAATGCGCGCGCGCTGCTTTCGCGCATCGACGGGCATTCATGTCTCGTCAACCGCGCGACCCTCGCGTGGCTCGATCTCGACGCGGAAACGCAGGGCGTCGAACTCGACGCGGCGGGAACGCCGACGGGTCGCCTAACGCTGCACGCAAACTGGCTCGCACAGTCACGCTTTCTTGCAGAGATGCCACTCGCGCGCCGCCGCGAGGCGGAGCGCCGCGCCGTCGACCTCGCGCTTTCACGCGGGACGCTGCATCTGCACGCGCAGCTCTACGGTTTCGAGCGTTCGGAGTACGCCGGCGAGATTGCAGCGCTACGGGAACTTCCGGCGGCAGTTTACCCGAAAGTCTGCGAGCCCGATCCGCTCTTGGCACGCGAACTGGGATTGCGCTACGTCGGCGGCGACGTCTTTCTTGATGGATCGCTCGGCAGCAGAACGGCCGCGCTCTCGCATCCGTATGCTGACGGCGAGGGAAGCGGCGCCTTGCGCTTTACCGACGCCGCGCTCGAAGAGTATTTTTCCACCGCTGAACGTCTGGGGATCGGCGCGGGCGTTCACGCGATCGGCGACGCAGCCATCGAGCAGTGCATTCGATGCTGGACGCGTGTGCTTCACGGAAAGTCCTCGCGCACCGGCGCTCGCCACTTCATCGAACACTTCGAGTGTGCGACGCTCGAGCACGTGAAAGCCTGCGCGAGCATGGGGATCGTGCTCTCGATGCAGCCGCTCTTCGACGCGCAGTGGGGAGGGGTCGGCGGAATGTACGAGCGGCGTCTGGGTGCCGAGCGCATGCAAGCGATGAACGCGTTCCAAACCATCGCGCGCTCCGGCGCGGTGCTGTGCGGCGGAGACGACGCTCCGGTCTGTCCGCTCGATCCGCTCGCGGGGATGCAAGCCTCTCTAGAGCATCACGAAGTGACGGAGCGGCTCGACGCGCATCAGACTCTCGCCGCGTACACGGTGAACGCTGCCTATCTCGCGTGCGTCGAGGGCACGACCGGAAATCTCGCGCCGGGACTCTCTGCCGACTTCGTCGTTCTCGATCGCGATCCGATTGCGGACGAGCGCTTCGAGCACTGCATCGTGCTCGAAACCTGGCACCGCGGCAAAGCGATATTCAAACGAGCGGACGGTTAATGCCGCGTTCGAGTGGGTAGGACGAGAGTACGCGCACTTGCTCGAAAAAGGAGTATCCATGAAGCATCTGTTGCTGCGAATGGTCGCCGCGCTCGTCATGCCCGCCTTGTTGATAACGGCTGCGCCGCAAGCGGCGCGCGCCAATGCCGCGTCGACTGCAGCCTGGGCTGCCGCAGCGGCCGTCATCGTCGGCGCAATCATGTACGATAGCCATCATCGTCCGTACTGGCGCGACCATTACGGCCACGTTCACTACGTCAGCCCGCAAGTTGCAGGCTACTATCAATCGCACCACTGGAACAACGTCCCGCCGTCGCACCGCCGTTGGCAGGGTGCACACGGCAACTGGCACCACGGCTGCTGCGGCTAGAGTAGCGAAACCGTTTCGGGCTCTTTGGGATGCGCCGCGATCGCATCGAGAAGCGCGGTCGCGAGCGCATCACAGATCGGGTCGTCGATTTCCTCGACGCGTCCCGCGTCAGCGAGCTCGGCTTTTCTCGAGTCGATAGGAATTCGCGCGAGCACGGGTGCTTGCGCAAGGTCGGCGACGGCGTCGGCATAGGATGGACCGAAAATCTCGTATCGCGTTCCGGTATCCGGTGCGACGAAGTACGACATATTCTCGATGACACCGAGAATGGGCTTTTTCAGTTGGTGAATGAAGTTCGCCGCTTTCCGGACGATCATCGTCGCGAGTGCTTGCGGCATCGTCACGAGGACGACGCCGTCGATGCCAAGCGACTGCAAGACCGTAAGCGGTGCGTCCGACGTACCAGGCGGAAGATCGACGAGTAGAACGTCGAGATCGCTCCACTGCGCCTGCTCGTAGAACTGGCGAATGACGCCCGTGAGAATTGGCCCGCGCCAAACCATGGCGGTATCTTCCTGCTCGGTCAATAGGTTCGCGCTCACCACTTCGATCGCGCTCCGAGAAAGGGCTGGCGTCATGAGCGGCTGCGGCTGTCCGCGAGGGTTCGTCCGCGTTGGATCCGGCTCGATGCGCATCGGCGTGTGCAGCCCGAAGATCTTCGGAATGGAAGGCCCGGTAATGTCGGCGTCGAGCACGCCGACTTTCAAGTGGCGCCGCCGTAATCCCAGCGCAAGCAGCGCGGTGACGAGCGACTTTCCGACGCCACCTTTTCCCGACATGACGGGAACGATGTGCGCGATCTTCGCGCGCCCGGTAAAAGAACCAGGAGCGCGACGTTCCGCAACGCGGTCGCTCTCGGCAATGGCTGGAACCTTTCCCGTCTCGCGCGCGACGAGCAATGCATTCACGATCGGCTCGGCGCGCAGGCCGTGCGCTCGAGCGCCCTGCTCGATCGTTTCCGCGCTGCTCACGCCGCAACCGGAGCAGCCTAGGCCGAACGCGGTCAGCACCGCAGCCGCTATGGGCATTGCGGCAACGAGCTCTCGCAGGTTCGTCTGCGGCGAGATGTCGACGTCGGATTTTGCCATGCTGCTCTCTTCTTAACGCCGAAGGCCGGGCCCCGGATGCGACCGAACTCGCAGAGCATGCGTACACTCGCCGACGTAGCGGCGCGCGCCCGTAACGTCCTCGCCGGCGGATGCGACTCCCCGGTTCGTTCCGGTTGGTCGATAGCCGAGCCGATGTTCGTCCAATCGTCGGCTGCCGGTGCCTACGCGTTCGACGGCGAGGGGCGTCGCTACGTCGACTACGTGATGGGCTACGGTCCGCTGCTCTTCGGCCATTCGCATCCCGCACTGACGACAGGCTTGGATGACCTCGCGCGCCATGGCTTCGTATGGGGCACGACGCATGCTGAAGAGATTCGCCTCGGAGAACGCATTCGGACGCATCTTCCGTCGATGGAGCGCATGCGTTTCGTGACGACCGGAAGCGAGGCCGTCATGAGCGCCGTCCGCGTTGCGCGCGCGTTTACCGAGCGCAACGTCGTTCTGAAGTTTGCCGGAAACTACCACGGACACTTCGATCTTGCTTTGCTCGACGCCGGCGCCTCGGCGCAGACGACCGGCGCGCGTCGCGGCGGCATTCCGGAGGGTGTGATGCGCGACGTTATCGTCGCGCGTTACAACGATCTCGACTCCGTCGATGCGCTCGTGCGAGGGCGCGAGAGGGAGCTGGCAGCCATACTCGTCGAGCCTGTCTGTGGAAACATGGGATGGGTTCGACCCGCGCCAGGATTTCTCGAAGGATTGCGCGAGCGCTGCGATGGCTACGGCGCGCTGCTCATCTTCGACGAGGTCATTACCTGGCCTCGATTGGGATTGCGCGGCGCGCAAGCGCGTTCCGGCATCGTGCCGGATCTTACGACAATAGGCAAGGTCATGGGAGGTGGTGCGCCGATCGCCGCCTTCGGCGGGCGCGAAGCCGTAATGAACGAGCTTGCGCCCATTGGGAGCGTCTTCACGGGCGGTACGCACGCCGGCAATCCGTTCTGCGTCGCGATGGCGCATCGCGTGCTCGACCTTCTGGAAGAGCATCCCGAATACTACGCGCGCATGTCGTCGCTCGCGCGGCAACTGGCGGCAGGGCTGCGCAGCATCCTCACGGAGCGAGGCTCCCTCTACGCCGTCGTTCAAGACGAGTCCGTCGTCGATTTCAAGTTCCGACCAGGGCCGCCGAACCGTGACTACGACGACGCGCGCATGGCAGATAAGAAACAGTATGCAGCCTACTATCGCGCGATGCTCGAGCGCGGCGTGCTCTTGCCGCCATCGGTGAATGAGGTGATGTTTCTCTCCACGGCACATACGACTGCGGACGTCGAGGCAACGCTTGCCGCCGCAGCTGAATCGCTGGCTCTACGGCAATGAGCTGCCTTTCGGTGGGGCAACGTGAATTCGAACGGGCTCGGGATAGACGGCGACGCTGCGCAAGCCACGAGCGCTGATGCTGCGAACGCCAAAGACGTAGTCATCGTACGAGACCGGAACGGTTGCGACAAGAACGTCGCCGACCGGCCGCGCATACTGCCACTGCGGTGCATCGGTTGCACGCCAAACGATCTCGTAACCGGCGGCGTCAGCGGCCTTCGTCCAGCGCAGCGTCGTCGAGTACCCGAGGTGTTCTAGCACCATCTGCACGTTGCCAGGCGCTGCGGGTCCGAGCGCAAGCGCCGCGATCGCCGCGACGTTCATCCGCGCAACGCGTGCGAGGTAGGCTGCGTCGACGTACTTCGGTAGGTCGCCGTACTGCACGCCGTTTTCCACGCGCACGTTCTGATGCTGATGCCTGAAGTTCTCGTGGACTTCCGTGACGCGAACGGCGGCGGAGAAGCCGGCGTTCTGAAAAGATTCTTGGTCGCCGCCGCGCAGGAAGCGATCGTCGCGAAATATCTGCCTCACCGAGAAGCCTGGAACGTACACCGGCGTGACCTCCGCGACGAAGCGAGAGAGTTCGCGCGAAGGCGAGTCGTTCTCCGATCCGATCGCGTTCACGCGGGCGTCGATGGTACCGAGCGGAAGCGCTTGGCTGAAGATGCGCACGACCATTGGCTCGTAAGATCCGTCGCCGCCACGCGCGTTGCCGATGACGTCGTTGTTGAGCACGGCGAGCACCGGCGCGTGCTCGGCGGCGAGTTCGCGCGCGTAGTGGTTGGAGCCCCACAGGCCAAGCTCCTCACCGTCGAAGCACGCGAAGACGATCGTGCCGTGGAAATGCATACGAGCCATCGCGCGAGCCGCCTCGAGAACAGCGGCGACGGAGGAGCCATTGTCATCGGCTCCCGGGGCGAAGCCCTTGCCGTCGGTACAGTCGCCGTCGCAGTCGTCGTAGTGGCTCGACATCACGTAGATGCGGCCCGGTTCGTCGCCGCGCAGCGTCGCGATGACGCTCGACTCGGTGACGGCGCGCGGCGTGTGGGGCGTCTTCGGCTGAACGTACGTGTCGAGCGCAACCGTCATTCGGCCGTCCGACGTCGCCGCAATCGCGCGAAACTGCTTCACGATCCAGTCTCGCGCGCCGAAGACCCCGTGCGTCGGCGTCGAGCTCGTATCCGAGAAGTCGTTACGCGTGCCGAATGCGACGAGTCGTTCGTCGTCGGCGAGCAGACGCGCGGGATCGATGCGAGCGACGAGCGCGGCGATTCTCGGATCGCGCACAGGTTTGGGGAGAGCGTTGCCGCCCGCCGCTGGAACGGCGGCAAGCAGGACGCCGGCGAACAGGAGCGTCATGCGAGCATTCATGCCCGCTGCTTTTTACGAAGCTACGTGATTCCCCTCAAGCCTGCGCAAGAGCCCGAGAACGACACCCGTGCCGCCGCCCGGAAGACGACGGATCGAGAACATGTCAGTGCAGCGCTGCATGATCGGAATTCCTCGCCCGCGCTCCGACATGAGCTCCGGCAGAGGAAGGATCCGATCGATCTTCGATCGGTCGACGCCGCGCCCGCTGTCGATGATCGTCGCTATGATCTTGCGGTCGTCGACGCGGCACTGGACTTCGATGTCATGCGTCGATTCGGAGTGTTCCACCGCATTTGCCATCGCTTCTCCGACGGCGAGCAAAAGCGTCTCGACGTCCGCCCCCGCGACGCGGTGCTTGCGAGTGAAGCGTTCGATCTCGCGGCGAACGGTAGGAACATGCTCGGGATCCGGTGGAACGCAGAGTCGCAGGACGTGGTCGCCCGTCGCCCCTTTGACCGCCCTCTTACGTCTCATGTCGTCGAAACCTATACCCTGCCTTCACTATCCGGCCAATCATAGGCCGGTCGTCTACGTTTTACAATGCTGCGACGGAAGTCTTTACACCGGCTGCTCGCTCGATTTGGTCAGGCGAGTTCGCGCGCACCGGCGCGGCGTGGGGGCGCGCTACACGCGCAGTCGCCTGCCTGTATGGCTCGTCGCCTGGTGGCACCCGCCTTCGTATGCGGCCGCAAAGTCGCAAGAAGCGCGCTTCAAGCAACTCAACCGCGCGAAAAAACTATCATTTCTGATAGGTGACGAGGCTTTCGGGAATCCGCTATGCAAGGCCCCGACTCACTCGCACGCTCGCAGAGGAAGCATCGTGAACCTAAGCGCTCCCCAAGGGTCTGAAGTCGTCGACTTGAAAGAGCGCGCACGCTCGTCGCGCGCTCGCATACGCACGCCGCACGGCGACATCGTTTTCTCATTTTTTCCCGACGACGCTCCGCACCACGTCGCGGCGTTTCTGAAACTTGCGGATGCGGGTTTTTACGACGGTTTGCGCTTTCACCGCGTCGAGCCCGGATTCGTCGTGCAGGGCGGCGACCCACGCGGCGATGGAACCGGCGGCCCAGGGTATCATCTCAAAGCGGAGTTCAACGCGCGCCCGCACGTTCGAGGAACGGTAGCGATGGCGCGCTCGTCGCAGCCCGACTCTGCGGGGTCGCAGTTCTACATCTGTCTCGACGACGCGCGGTTTCTCGATGGGCAGTACACCGTGTTCGGGCAGATGACGGATGGATTCGAGGCGCTTGACGCGATTCGCCGCGGCGACGAGATGACGAGCGTACGGATCGAGCAAGCTTAGAGATTCGTGCCGGCGACGGCGCCGTACGCGGCTCCCGCAACGCGGCGAATCGTGTCGAGACAGCCGTCGTAATCGTCGACGTCCTTCGTGAAGATCGACAAGATAAACGGCGAGTCGCCGAACGGTTCCACGATGCCGGCGTCGTTACGCGTTCCGTCGATCTCCCCGTCCTTGTCGGCGACGGGAACTCCTGCCGGCAGCCCCGCGGGAATCTTGTCGCGATCGTGCTGGCGCAACATCAGCGCGATCATTGCCCGGCAATGCTCCGGGACGACGATCGTCTTCACCGCTTCGCGCGCGCCGCGCTCGATGCGGTAGAGCAGCGTGCCCATGTCGTACGCGGTCGTCACGTTCGGTTCGTAGGGAATCGCGGTCGCATAGTCTACGAACGGGCGAGCGAGATGCGTGCGGAGCATGCCGGCTGCCCGCCCGACGCGGTTGATGAGGTTGACGCCGAAGTGCTCGATGAGCAAGTTCGCAGCCGTATTGTCGCTGACGAGGATCATCGGAACGAGGAGCTCGCGGATTTTGAGCCGGGTACCGTCTGCGACGTTTTGCATGAAGTCGGAGCCGCCGATGAGTGCGCTTCGGTCGAAGCGGATGCGCTCGTCGAGCACTCCTGGCTTGTGCTCCTCCGCGTAGTACGCGGTCGTCATGACGAGTACTTTGATCGTCGAGGCGCACGGAAAGCTTTCGTACGCGTTGAACGCGCAGAGCGCCGGTCCGGGAGCCATCGTTCTCGCAAAGACGCCGTACGTGCCGTCACCATCGGCGACGATCTCCGATATTCGCGACACGAGTGATTGCGCGCGCGCGGAGCCGCCAAGCAATGGAAGCGTGGCACTGGCCATAGCACCGGCAAGAAACGCTCCGCGTCTCACGATCCGGTGCCTTGATAACGGCGTAGGCCTGCGCCCCAGAACGCGTACGAGACGCCGAACCATGCGAGCCCGATCGCGGGCGTAAGCAAGCCGACGATCGGGTTCAGCCCGAGCCCGGTCTCTTGCTTCTGTAGCAGAAACGTCGCTGGAAAGTAGTTCATGAAAGCAAACGGCAGGACGAATGCGAGGACGACTCTGACGCCACGAGCGTAAATGCTAATCGGATAGCGTGTAAAATCCTGCTCTAGCGACATGACCGCCCAGCGCAGCGTGTCGACGCGCACGAACCAGAACGACACCGTAGCGACCGCGAGCGAGATGCCCAGATCGATGAGCGCGCCGCCACAGACGATGAGCGCGATGAAAAGAACCACGAGCGGCGTCACCTTGAGGCCTGCGAAGGGGACCGCGACGCAGAGCGTCACGATCGCGAGGACTAGGCCGTCTGGAAGCAGTTGCTGCGGTACGATGAGGATTTGAAAAAGCGCGTCCAGCGGACGCACGAGGAAGCGATCGAACTGACCCTCTCGCACGAACTCCGGGACGGAGACGATCTGGAAGAAGACCGCATTGTGGAGCTCGTGCCCGCTCATCCACAGCGCGTAGAGGAAGAACATCTCGCGAAACGTCCATCCGTTCATCGACGGAAACTGGCGCATCGTCACGTAGAGCGCGCCGAGTGCGACGGCGTGATAGACGACCGTGAAGACGAACCACATCGCGAAGTTCGCACGATACTCGAGCATCGTCAAGAGGTTGATGCGCCAGTATTGTGCGTACGCGGCGGGCATTGCCTAACCGCCCTGGACGACGATGCGGCGTGAAGCAGCGCGCCACAGTAACGTCGCGATCGCGCCGAACGCGAGAAGCCAAATGATTTGCACGGCGAACGCGCTTGCCCATTGACTTTGCGGGATAATGCCGACGTAGAGAAGCAACGGCGTCGAGTAGATTGCGGCAAAGGGCAGGGCGAAGAGCACGCGTCCCGCGATGCCCGGAAAAAGCGTGAGCGGAATTATCTGGCCGGAGAGCAGGTCGGAGACCCAGCGCACGATGAGCTGAATCGCAAAGGTCTCGAGCGTCCAGAAAGCGACTGCGTTCATGCAGAAGTTCAGCACGAAGTTGACGCAGTACGCGAGCGCGAACGAGAGCGCGAAAGCCGCGAGCACGTGCGGTGACGGAACGTCGATCCGCACGAGAAGTAGCGCGCACAGGAGCGTTGGAATCACGAGCACTGCGTAGAGCAGCGTACGCCCCATTCCGTCCGAGAAGAAGTAGAGCGGAAGATCGATCGGCTTCATGAGATCGGTCGCGATCGAGCCGTCGTGGAGCTTCTCACGAATGAGGCGCGTTCCGTCGATTTCGAGAACGAGCGACATGAGCAGCGCGACGGTCGCGTACGTAATCATCGCGTGAAGCGGCAAGTTGAGCGGGGCTGCGTTCTGCGCGTAGAGCGCGGTCCACAAGCAGCGCAGGAGATACACGCGCAGAATCAGCGAGCCGACGTTCGTGAAGACCTCGAATCGGTACGTCGCCTCTCGCGCGAACGCTTTCTTGGCGAACTCCCAGTAGGGAGTCACCGCGGTCCGCGCTGCTTGCGCAGAGACTCCTGACGCCGGTGCTCCATCTCGGCGAGCTCGAGCATCATCGCGTTGTCGACGCCTTCCACGTGTGGCGCTTTGGGGATCTCCTCCGGAACCGGAGGGTGCTTCTTAGCGGCCGTCCTCGCATCGTCGAGCAGCGCGTCGTCGGCGTGCGTCTTGCGAAGGAAGGCCGCGTACGTTTCAGCGTTGCGCGTTTTGGGATTCTCTCCCATGACGGCTGCGATGGGAACGTGAGCGTCGGCGGGCAGCGAGACGTCGACGACGTAAGCGTGAGGAGCGATCAGCGAGCGGTCTCCGACGTGCACCGCCTTGGCGCTCGCGCGCAGCACGGCATGCTCCATGACGACGCAGGACTCGCCGAGCACGATTGGCGCACCCTCGGAGACGAGCACGGCTCCGTGGAGAACGGCAGATCCGGCGCCCACGGTCACGTCGCCGCTGAGGACGGCAGTGGGCGCGACGAAGGCTGTCTCGTCCACGTGCGGCCGCTTTCCCGACCCAGCAAGAATCATCTCGTAGCCTCCTCGGTACGCTGCTCGTACCCTTCACGGTAGATGCGCCTGATGATCGACTCCAAATCGGGCTCCTCGATGCTCACGTCCTCGAGCGGATAACGCTCGCTGGCGATCCGGATCAGGCGGTCGGCCCGCTCGCCGTTGCGGTCGAAGCGGAATCGAGCGGTCGTGCCCTGGACGCCGGCCAGCTCGGCACCCGGCAGGGCCGGGGACTCGACGGCAGCGGCAAAGGTGACGACGAGTGTCCGGAAACGCCCGTACTCGCTCTTGATGCGCTCGACGTCGCCGTCGTAGATGATCGAGCCATGGTCGATGAGCACGATGCGCCGGCAGAGACGCTCGACGTCTGCAAGATCGTGCGTCGTGAGAATGACGGTCGTACCGCGCTCGGTGTTGACGCGCGTGATGAACGCACGAATCGCTTCCTTCGCAACGACGTCGAGCCCGATCGTCGGCTCGTCGAGATACACGATCGCAGGATCGTGCAGCATCGCGGCTGCGAAGTCGCCGCGCATTCGCTGGCCGAGTGAGAGCTGACGCACCGGCGTGTTCAAGAACTCGCGCATCTCGAGTAGATCGGTGAACTCATCGACGTTGCGCTGGTAGCGTTCACGCGGAATCGCATAAATTGCGCGCAGCAACTCGAACGATTCGACGAGCGGAAGATCCCAATAGAGTTGGCTGCGCTGTCCGAAGACGACACCGATGTTTCGAGCGTTCTGCTTGCGATTTTCGTACGGCACGATGCCGGCCACGCGAATCTCGCCGCCACTCGGCACGAGAATTCCCGTGAGCATCTTGATCGTCGTCGACTTGCCTGCACCGTTCTGCCCGATGTACCCAACGAGCTCTCCGGCATCGACGGACATGGTGACATTCGACACTGCGATACGTTCTTCGTAGTCGCGGGAGAAGAGCGTGCGCAGTGCTCCCAGGGCGCCGGGACGCCTCCTGACGGTGCGGAAGACTTTGCGCAGGTCGCGCGTTTCGACGATGGGAGCGGGTTCGTGCACCCATACATTAAAGCGAGTTTGCGCGGAACGCGCAAACTCGCATGGGTAGAGAAACGAAAAAGGCCGAGCCTTAAGCGGCGGCCTTCTTCCGACGACGGCGCGTGGGCTTGCGTCCGGCCTTCTTGCGCGAGGTCTTACGCGCTGCTTTGCGGCGCGTAGCCTTCTTACGCGCTCCGCCCTTACGGGACTTTCTGCGCGTCGCTTTCTTCGGAGCTGCCGCCTTGGACGCGGCTTTCTTTCTCCGTCTCTTAGCTGCCATTATATGCAACTATCCTTTCTCCGGTCGCGAGACGACCAGGGTTGTTGCCTACCTTATACAGTATTAGCGCGATTTATGCAAGTTTTGGGCGACGGTGGCATTTCGATCGACGTGCGCGTTGATGGCGCCGGCGCGCAGAGCGTCGTCTTGCTGGCGGGCTTCCCACTCACGCGCGAGATCTGGGATGCAACGGCGCAATCCCTCGCGCGCACGCATCGCGTCATCCGTCCGGAGCTGCGCGCAATCGGCGCATCGGGAAGCAGCGACGGTCCGTATCTCATGGAGTCGCTCGCAGCCGACGTCGCCGCCACGCTCGACGCGCTTGGCGTCGAGCGCGCGAGCATCGCCGGACACTCTCTCGGCGGATACGTTGCACTCGCGTTCGCACGCATGTACACGGAGCGCGTCGAGCGTCTCGCACTCGTGTGCAGTCGTCTCGGAGCCGATTCCGCAGAACAGGCGATGAAGCGCAATGCCTTGGCAGACGGGCTCGAACGCGACGCGGACGATACGCTCGCGCAGACGTACGTACCGCTATTACTCGCTGAATCGACGAAGCGAGAGCATCCGGAAATCGTCGACCGCGTCACGCAGATCGTGCGTTCGGTGAACCCACTGGGCGCAGCGGCGCTGCTTCGCGGGATGGCGCTGCGGTCGGCATCCGACGACATCGCGCCGGAGCTTGCGATGCCGGTGCTCGTCGTTGCCGGCGCCCGGGATGCGGTGCTCTCATTGGAAGAGGCACGCCGCGTGACGGCCGCGTTTCCCAATGCCGCGCTCGCCGTCGCCGAGCGCAGCGGTCACCTCCCGATGCTGGAAGAACCGGCGGCGACGGAGGCGGCGCTCTGCGAGTGGATGGGAAGGATGACGCCCGCGAGCGCAAGCGGGTCGTAGTCGCCGAGACGCACGTCCTCGGCGACGGGATTTCGCCGCGCGGCGCGAAGCGCGTCGAGAGCCTCGGGAAGCGCGAACTGCTCGCCACCGACGCCGGCGATGAATCGTCCGCCACGAATCTCGCCGCGTGACTCCATCCTGCGCAGTGCGACGACAACCTGACGCCAGGGTGGCGCGAGGCTCTCGCGCGCAGTGACGTCGCGGCAGACGACGCCCCACCGCGCGAGAATCCGGCGCGCGAACGCGTCCGTGTCGACGCCGCCGTCGCGTGTCGCTCGCAGCAATGTCCAACGCCCGCTCGAAGAACGGGGCCGCGCACGCAATCCTTTCTCGCCCAAGCGACGCTTGGCGTCGACGAGCGAACGCAGCGCGTCGAATCCATCCGCCGTCACGCAACCGGCGGCAACCAGTTGCCACAGCGCCTCCTCGACCTCG
The DNA here is from genome assembly GCA_030038335.1 of Vulcanimicrobiota bacterium. GTDB lineage: Bacteria > Vulcanimicrobiota > Vulcanimicrobiia > Vulcanimicrobiales > Vulcanimicrobiaceae > Tyrphobacter. The sequence goes on along the minus strand of JASHPC010000156.1, from coordinate 2,414 downwards.
CTCGGCAAGCGTTTCGTCGCGCGAAGAATATCGGAGAAGAACGGTGCTCCCCTCCGCTCGATCTCCACGAGAACGTCGCGCGCTGCGTGCGAGAGCGCGCGATCCTCGTAGCGCCCGAGCTTCACGAGCTCCTCGGCGCTCTCGCGGAGAAAGAGGGCGACGGGCGCGAGTTTCGTCGGCCGAATGCGCCTGCGCGTCTCCTCGTCCGACGGTTCGAGAGCGGGATGCGGCGAGAGACGTCCCCACATGACGTCACCCGAGTAGCAGAGACGATCGAGAAACTCTGGTTTGTATCCGGCGACGCGCGCCGGCAAGATTTGCGCCTCCCAAGCCGCCGCCGGCGCTTCGTATCCTTCGAGTTGTTTGATGACGTGTAGCGTTCCGTCAACGCCGTGAAGACGTGATGCGATCGTTACGTGCTGCCACCGATAGAGGAAGCGCACGTACTCCGCCGTCGTGACCGGCTCGATCTCGCGACGAAGCCGCCCGATTGTGAGCCGGTGGATGCGCGCGAGCACGCGGCGATTGCACCACTCGGCGCTCTGCATCCGCCGAAACGCTCCGCGCAGCAACTGTCCTTCAGTCTCTAGAGCGATCAACGCGTCGTCGATGCTCTCCATACTGAAGGCGAGGCGTTCGCTCAACTCCGCAACCGTCGCGGGGCCGCTGCATTCGAGCCACCCACGGAGAACCTCGATTACGGAGTCTGCATCGCCGGCGCGTTCGGTGCACGTCCAGAAAGCACGCCCGGCTCGCGGCAGCGTGCGCGCTCGCCCTTGCGCAGCGAGCTCGCCGTACCACCCCTGCCACTCAGAAATCGGCGGTACCGAGACGAGCGTGGAGAGCGCGTCGTGAAGCTCGTCCGCGTCGCGCACGACCGGCCACACCTCGCGAGCGACCTCTTCGATTGCCGCCGGGTCCAAGAGGCCCGCTTCGCCCGCGTCATCGGGGAGCGCGCGCCGCAACTGCACTGCTCGCGCTCGCCGCTCCTCGAGCGGGGCGTCGTCCAGGAACGCATATGGATTTGCATTGAGAATTTCATGCGAGAACGGCGATGGCTCGGCCGTGTCGATTGCCACGGTACGGATGTCGCCGCGCTCGAGCGATTCTAAAATCCCGGTTAAATGATCGAGATCCATCGCTTCGTACAAGCAGTTGTCGATCGTCTCGCGGACCAGCACGTGGTCGGGGACTCGAATTGGCCCGGTAAGATTCTCCGGACACGCCGCTTGATCGGGAAACGTTGACGCGAGAAGATCGTCTGCCTTCATGCGCAAAATCTGCGGCGGAACTTTGCGTCCCCCGCGACGGCGCAGAATCGCGAGCGACCGCGTCGCGTTCCAGCGCCAACGCGCAGCAAAGACGGGCGCGGGCAGAAGCGCTTGCGTGAGAACGTCCTTGACGCTCGCCGACTTGACGAACTCGAAGACGATCTCGAGCGGGAACGCATGCTGGTCGGTGAGGCTGAGCAAGAAGCCGTTGTCGGTCGCCGCGGCTTGAAGCTCGAGATTGAACGAACGGCAGAAGCGTTTGCGGAGCGCGAGACCCCACGCGCGGTTGATGCGCGCGCCGAAAGGCGCGTGAATCACGAGTTGCATCCCGCCGGCTTCGTCGAAGAAGCGCTCCGCGACGAGAGTTTTCGTGCCCGGCAGCGCGCCGAGAGCCTTTGCGCCGGAGCGAACGTATGCGACCGCTTGTGCCGCACCGGCATCGTCGAGTCCGCACTCCGACGTCAGGAAGCCGCGCGCGGCTGCGTCGTCAGACTCGACGATGCGCTCGCGAACCGCGGCGACTTCCTGCGAGAGCTCGATCGTTCGTCCGAGTCCCTCACCGTTCCAAAATGGGATGGACGGTGGAGCGCCCTGGGCATCTTCCACGCGCACGATGCCGGTTTCGATCTTGCGCACGCGCCACGAGTTCGTGCCGAGCAGAAAGACGTCGCCGGCCATCGACTCGATCGCGAAGTCTTCGTCGAGGGTTCCGATCGTCTGTCCTTCGGGTTCGAGAACGACGCTGTAGTTCGCATTGTCGGGAATCGCGCCACCGCACGTGATCGCCGCGAGCCGCGCGCCGCGCCGCGGACGCAGGCGCCCATTTACTCGATCGTAGTGCACGTACGTGCCGCTTCGGCCTCGCGACGTCGCAACGCCGTCGGCGACCATAGCCACCACGCGTTCGAAATCGTCACGCGTGAGATCGCGGTACGAGTACGTCGACGTCACGAGCGCATAGAGATCGTCGCTGCGCCATTCACCTTCTGCGCAGGCTGCGACGACCTGCTGAGCGAGAATGTCGAGCGGAGGGCGTGGGACGGCGAGTGCGTCCATGACGCCGGAACGCAGTCCATGCACGAGCGCCGCGCATTCGACGAGTTCATCGCGCGTCGTCGCGAAGATGAGTCCTTTCGGCTTTGC
>JASHPC010000155.1 GCA_030038335.1 Vulcanimicrobiota bacterium | reverse complement strand
TCTTCCGCGGGCGACTCGTCGACGACGCTCGTTTGGAAGTCCTTGCTCTCGGCCCAGCGCAAATACATCCGAGCGAGCATCTGCGCCCAGTCCGCTGCGTCGACGCCGCCGGCTCCGGCATTGATGCTCACGATCGCGCCATGTGCATCAAACTCGCCGCTGAAGCTCGCAGCCATCTCGATCTCCTCGAGCCTTTGCGATGCGGCCTCGACGTTTGCGTCGACCTCGGCTTCGGCGGCAGCATCGTCGGCGAAGAGCGAGAGCATGTCGCGCGCGTCGGAGAGCAGACGGGCCACGCCATCGACGCGCGCAATCTCCTCGCGCAGCTCCGATGCCTCTTTCATGACGCGCTGCGCCGCGTCAGCGTCGTCCCAGAATCCGGGTGCGCCGGAGCGTTCGTCTAGCTCGCGTAGCCGGCGCCGTCGACCGGCGTCGTCAAAGCCGCTCCTTTACGGCATTCAACTGTTCCTCGAGGCGGCCGATCGCCGCGCGCTGCGACTCGCTCATGACGGCGGCGCGCTTTCTTTCATTTTCTCATCACCCCCTTGTTACGCGGGCCGTTCGTCGTGATAAGGACGGCGACGATGGAGGTGACTCATGTACATTCAACCCTACGAACCGCAAGAAGTCCCGTTTACCCCGTCCACGCGGCCGGCGTACGGAGCCGGGACATCCTGCACCGCGCCTGACGCCAGTTTCGGCGACGACGGCGTCGCAACGATGCTCCCGTGGACCGAAGGCGATGCAGCCGGCGCTCTCAACGACGGTCCGTTCGGATCGCTCGGACTGGCGGGCATGCTCTCAAATCTCACGGGCATGATGTCGCAGCTCGCGCAGATGATGCAATCGCTTCTCGGCCGCATCGGCGGTGACGCCGGGGATGCGTCCCACTGCGGAAGCGGCGGCTGCACGCAAGGGCGGGTGCCGATGCGCGAAGACTAGGACAACGCGGCTTCCCGCGGAATCGCCCACACTTGGGGATTGCCAATGACGCCTGAGTGGCTTATCGCGATCGGAACGCTCGGAACGTTCTTCGTCATCACCGCGTCGGCGATTGCCGCGCTCGTTCAACTTCGCCATACGCGAGGCGGGAATCAAATCGTAGCATTGACGGAATGCCGCGAAACCCTCGAGTCGCCGGATTTTCGGGATGCGCAGCGCTTCGTTAGCTACGAGTTGCCGAATCGGTTACGCGACCCGGATGAAGTCTTGCGCATCGCGCAGCCACAGTCGCAGTTCGAAGGGGAGTACCGGGCGATCGACACGGTCGCGAACTTCTTCGAGAACATGGGCATGTTCGTGAAGATGCGCATCATCGACAGGCAGCTAGCGTGCGATATGTGGGCGTACGTCGTCTTGCGCAACTGGAACGCGCTTTTGCCGATCATCACGTACGTTCGCAAGGACCTCGGCGAACCTTCAATCTGGGAGAACTTCGAATATCTCGCCGTACTCTCGTCGCGCTTTCACGAAAAATACGGCGAGGGTGGAACGTACCCAAAGGGAATGCCGCGCATGCCTGCGGATGCGTCCTTCATCGACGCAGTCGCCGCCGCTCAGAGCGAGGCCAGATCTACGGCGAAAGATCGATGCGTGTCGGCGTAACGACGCGCTGACCGCTGACGGTCTGCGTTATCGTCGTGACGCGCACGCGCGTCTTCCCTAGCATTAACTGCTTCGGCCAGCCGGAACACGGAAACTCCGGGCACCAAGGCAGTTGTTTCCCATCGAACAACGGCTTCTTCATGTTGTCGAACCACAGCGCGTGCGTGTGACCATCCGTCGTCTTGACGGTCATATCCGTCCCCTGGTTGCCGCTGACGTAACTCGTAATGACTCCGACGAGCACCGCGAGCACGACCGCCTTGCCGTGATGCATGGTCTTAGCGTCCCGGAGGCCTGTATGCGGCGCGCGCCTTCTTTGCTTTTTCGAGTACCGGACCAGCTTGATCGGACGGGAACAACTCGTGCGTTTCGATGTGCTCGACTGCCCCACTACTCGAAACAGCAACGCTGATCGCAGCCACAGTTGACGAGTCCGGTGCGTCGAGAATGACCAAACCGTCGTATGCGCCGCTCATGAAATAGTACGCTTCCACCGTGGCGCCGATGCTCTTTGCCATCTCACGGACCGCTGCAGCGCGATCGCCAGGAGCGTTTAGCATCGCGTCCCACGCCTGTCCTCTGAATTTAAAGAACGTCCCATATTTAGGCATGTTCGTGTCCCCTTTCAGGTCGACGGTTCAATGGGGACGATGAGGCTCCTACGAAATAGCTCGCGGCTTACGATTGATACGAAACGACGATTCGATCGGGAGTCGTCGTGCGATAGCGGATCCACATGATCTCCGCGACGCCGCTGCGCTCGCGGAGCGGAAGCGGGTCGAGTCCTCGCGGCGCCGGACCGCCCAGATGCGCGCCGTCGAAGTTAAACGTTGAGCCGTGCAGCGGGCACCTGAAGATGCCTTCCGAAGCGATCCAGTTGTACCGTCCGCCAAGGTGCGGACACATCGGATTGAAGATCACGAAGCCCATGTTCATCGGCGGATACGGCACGGTCGCGCCTCGAACGTTAAAAAGGTCGGGTCGAGCCGCACGGAAGCGCGCAGGATCGGTTTTGATGCCCCAGACGTCGTCCTCGAACTCTTGCTCCGGTAGATAGGCGTCGCGTTGCGCGCTCGAAAACGTCATCTTGACCGGTGTCTCCGTCGCCTTTTGAAGCGCCGCAAACTCGTCCTCGCTCAAAGGCGACCATTCACCGCCGGTCGATGCCTGCGTGGGGACGAAACCACCGACGATCGGCACGGCTAGTGCCACCCCAATGACGCCGCTCAGCGAAACGACCGCGTTTGCCATGAAACGCCTGCGAGTAAGCTCTTCTGCCTTGTCCTCGTGCTGCTCCATACAGTACTCCCTTCCATTTGCGCAGGAGTGAAGAACTTCTTGAAACGAACGGACCTTCGGAGGTTCTTCGTGCGCAGCAAACTTACATTTCTCGCCGCAGGCGTCTTCGCCGGAGTGGTCGCGACGACGTCGCTCAATGCGGTCGCATCCTATGTCGGAAGTTGGGGTCCCTGTACGTCGGCGGTGCAAGGCATCTGCCTCGACGGGTCGTGGTGGCTAAAGCTGCCATCGTCTGCAAAGACACCGGTGGCGGAGGGCATGATCTCGAGCTACATGGCCGGCTATCGTCTCGGCCAGTTCTTTCTCTATAGCGACTGGCTCACCGCATACGGCGATGGTCCCGAGACGCCGACCGACAAACGTTTTCTGGCGAGCCTCCGCTCGCAGTTCAACGGTGCTCCCACCTACAGCGGCACGCCCGCAAGCTACGCAGCCGCCATCTCTCACTTCTACGACAAATATCCCGCAAAGCGGACGCTCGAGGTCGCCGGCGTCTTGCGCTGTCTGATGAACCATCCGGAAGCGACGTGTGACGTCGTCGGCCGCTCCGAGCTCTTACCGTGGCCTACCGGCCCGTGAATATTTCCTAACGTCCGTAGAGAACATTTCTACTCGGCCGGCACCTCTTTCTCGACAGAGAACGTCGAACGGAAGGGGAGGCATGGCGCGCTGGGCGTCGCGAGAGCTCGTCGCTGAAGCACTGTCGGGGAGTGATGAAGCCCTCGATCGACTGATCGCAACGATTTGGCCGAGTTGTTTCCGGATCGCAGCAACGGTAATCGGCGATGCGAGTCTCGCTCAAGACGCCGCGCAAGACGCTTGCGTCGTCGTCATGCGCAAGGTGAGAACGCTGCGCAACGCCGATGCCTTCGATGCCTGGGTCTATCGTGTGGTGATGCGGGAGGCGTCGCGCGTGCGGCGCCGGCATGAAGCCGCAATCGCGCTGCCCTACACTGATCCTTGCTATACGCACGACTCGGACGCGATCGACGTGTGGCGCGCACTCGCATCGCTGTCACCAAAGTTGCGTGATGCAGCCATACTCTTCTATTTCGACGATTTCAAGACGCACGAGATCGCGCAGATCCTCCGCGTGCCGCACGTGACGGTACGCACGAGGCTCGCGCGCGCTCGCGAACGCCTTCGCGCCGTTCTGGACGATTCTCTCGATAGCCATGACGTGATAAAGGAGACGAAGGAACATGCTCTCTGACTTCGCAACGGCCGGTCGCGCGGCGCGAGCATCGATTCCCGCAGGTGACGCGCCACTGCGGTCGATTCGCGAGAAGGCGCGCCTCGGCGCTAAGCGAGGGCGCACGATGGCGCTGATCGTTCCTAGCGTGCTGTGTCTCGTTGCACTCGGAGCGGGCGTGCGTTTTGCCGGCCTCATCTACTCCGGTGTACACATCGTCCTGGGCCCAAACGCAAACGAAGCCGGCGCCGTTATTCAATCGTTTGCCGTCGTGCGCGAGCCGCTCGCAGCGGACGTGAGGAGCGTCACATCGAGGGCGACGTTTCCCGTGGTGTTTCCCGTCGATCTACCTCCGATGGCGCGCGTCAGCGGAATTGCTTTCGCGCCGGTGCAGCACCCGGCGTTCGTTGACGTCAACTATCGCATCGGCAGTTCACCGTCCGTTGGATTCACGCTCGTCGATTCGAACAGTATAGCGACGCTGCACGCGGCGCTTGCCGCCGGCGTCCCGCCTCGAATGCAGCCGGTTTTTCGCTGGACCGTAGGAAAGGAAACGGTGCTCGTTCTCCAGGGCGCGCACCTATCGCGACAATCCATCGATCGCATTCGTGCCGGCATGATGCACGAGCCTGCCGCATCCAGTCTTGCCGTGCTCGAGAGCATGCTTCCAACCGTCACCGTTGTCGGCGGCCTTTCGCCACTGACGGATCTTGCCGACCGGTACGCGCCCGCAGGTTCGCAGAGCGTGCTCGTCACGCGACGCGAAACCCCAATTATTCGGTTTCTTGCCAAGAACCATAAATCGCTCGTCGACGATC
>JASHPC010000154.1 GCA_030038335.1 Vulcanimicrobiota bacterium | reverse complement strand
CGCTCGTCTGCCGTCGCCGTGTCTACCGGCACGAAGCGTGGCAGCGTCGGCGGAATTTTCACGCGCGCGAAGTGCAGCGTTACGCCATCGGCCGTGCTCTCCTCCAGCTCGACGGCAAGCGAGAGCGAAAGATTCGAGATATACGGAAACGGATGTCCGCTATCGACGGCGAGCGGCGTAAGAACGGGAAAGACGCGCTCGTCGAACGTGCGCTCGAGACTCGCCTGCGTCTCTTCGTCGAGATCCGCAACGCGCGCAATGCGTATGCCGCGTCGCTCGAGCGCAGGCAGCAATCGTTCGGAGAGCAGCCGCATCTGCGTCGACTTTGACGAGCGGACACGCTCTGCGACCGCTGCCAGCTCTTCCGCGGGCGTGCGCCCGTCTTCGGCGCGACGCACGACCTGCGCCGCGATCTGCTGCTTGATGGCAGCCACCCGGATCATGAAGAACTCGTCGAGATTCGTATCGTAGATCGAGACGAAGTTCAACCGCTCCAAGAGCGGGTTTCGGCGGTCGGAGGCCTCCTCGAGCACGCGGTCGTTGAACTCGAGCCACGAGAGCTCCGGGCTGAAGAACGCCGCCGGGTCGTCCTGGAAGGCGCCCCGACGAGGCGCCACTGGGGCAAGCATAGGGACGGGCGATTTCGACGCGAAGGCGCTCGATGCCATCCGGGTAGAACGAGGGGGTGTCGATGCTGATACTGAGCGCGTTCGTGGTTTTGCTGGTAGGTGATTGCGGCTCGACCTTTCTCTATCACGTACCGCAGCATGCCTGGTTCACGTTGCACCTGAGGACGCATCACAACCGCAAGCGCTCCTATTTCGACCACGCCGTCCTCTCACTCGACCCGTGGGTGTTGCTCGACGGCTTCCTCGGGGCATTGCCCTATATCGCCGTGGCCGGGTTCGTCGCTCGATTCAGTTGGGAGGGCGCGCTCGTAGGACTTGCCCTAGGACAGATCCACGTGTGGTGGCGTCACACGACGCAGATCGGATGGCGCACGCCGTCCTGGATCGCTCGCATCGCGCGTCCGTTGTGGATAGTGCTGCCCGAGGACCACGACGGCCATCACCGAAACCCGCAGATCGAGTTCGGCGACATCTTTCGCTTCTACGATGCGCCGGCACGAGCGCTGCTTCGGCGCTTGCGCAGAGGTACGCGCTCGAAGCTCGGCGCGCCACGGTTCAACGGAGGTCCGGCGTATTGAACAAACGCGTCCTGTTGCTCATCTCCGACACCGGTGGTGGTCACCGAAGCGCTGCGAACGCAATCGTCTCCGCGCTGCAGGAGATTCACTCGCCGTGTTCGTTCGAGTGCCGCATCGAGGACGTTGCCGCACACTGCTCGTTTCCGTTGACGCAGCTGGGACTCGGATACAGCATGGCCCTGCGCTACGCTCCGCCGGTCTACGGCGCGCTCTACTACGCAACGAACGGCCGCCGTCGTTACCGCGCGCTCGTGCGTTTCTGCGAGCCGCTCTATCGCGAGCGCCTGCGCGACCTCTTCATCGACTACAAGCCCGACGTCATCGTCTCCGTCCATCCGCTCCTTAACCACGCGGCGCTGCGCGCGCGCGCCGACGCGCATATGGAAGAGATTCCTATCGTCACGGTGATAACCGATCTCGGGAAAGTGCACGAGTCGTGGCTGACGCCCCAGAGCGACGTGGTCGCCGTTCCTGCGCGTGAAGTCTACGAGCGCGCGCTCTCTCGCGGCATTCCCCCGACTCGTCTCGCACTGCTCGGCCATCCGATCCATCCGAAGTTCGACGACGTCAAAGGCACGCGCGACGAGCTTCGCGCGCAGTTGGGTCTTCCCGGCAAAGGCTTCGTCGTGATGCTCATGGCAGGCGGCGAGGGCGGCGGAAAACTTCTTTCGACTGCGCTCGCGCTCGCTCGCGCGCGGCTGCCGATCCATCTCGTCGTCGTATGCGGCCGCAATGACGCACTCCGTCAGCGACTCCTGGAGGCGGTGCGCGCGCTGCCGACGCCGATGCAGGTTCTTGGATTCACCGATGCCATCCCCGAGTACATGCGCGCGGTGGATCTTCTCGTCACGAAGGCCGGACCGGGAACGCTCGCAGAAGCGAATGCGGCGCAACTCCCCGTCGTTGTCTATGACTATATTCCGGGGCAGGAGCGCGGTAACGTAGATTTCGTGCGCCGCAACGACCTTGGCGCGATCGCACTCCGTAGCGCGAGCGAGGTCGTTCGCGCGGTCCGTTCGCTCATTCGCTCGCCCGAGCGTCTCGCACAGATTCGCCGCAACCAAGCGGCGGTCGCGCCACAGCGCAGCTCGCGTCAGATCGCCGCGCTCATCGCGCGGATGGCGCTCGAAGCCCAACCGGGATTACGAGCCGTCGTCTCCCTGTAGACTCGGCTTCGTCGTCAAGCCGCCGCGCATCGCCATCGTCGCCGCGCCGACCTGACCGGCGTCGTTGCCGAGCTTCGCGATGACGATCTCCGTCGTTCCGCGAGGCGCCATCGTCGTCAGCTCGTCAACGCGCGCGCGAATCGCATCGAGCATGAAATCTCCGGCGCTGGAAACCCCGCCCCCGAGCGCGATGCGCGCTGGATTCACGACGGCGATGAGATTCGCCACACCGATCGCGAGGTCGGATGCGAAGTTCTTCCAGGCTGCGAGCGCGTGCGGATCGCCGGCTTGCGCGGCTTTGCGAATCTTCTTCGAGCCAACGTTCTCGCGTGGAACGTCGAGAAGCTTGCTGCGAGGAAACGACGCGGCAACCGCATACGCGTGACGAATGAGTCCGGTTCCCGACGCCTGCGCTTCGAAGCAGCCGATCTTGCCGCATCCGCAGATGAAGCCGTCGGTCGGTCGTATCTGGTGATGTCCCACCTCTCCAGCTCCGTAACGGTTGCCGATGAGCAGCTCGCCGCCGGCAACGATTCCGCCGCCGATGCCCGTGCCGAGAGTAAGGAGCGCGAAATCGCGCGTGCCGGCGCCCGAACCAAACGTGTACTCGCCGAGCGTCGCGCAGCGCGCATCATTTGCAACAAGTACTGGCAGATCGAAACGCTTCGAGAGCGTGGGACCGAGCGGCTCGTCTTCCCAGCCGAAGTTCGGGCTGTAACGCACGATGCCGGTGTGAGGCTCGATATTCCCCGGCGAGCCGATTCCGACGGCGACGGCTTTCCCGGCATCGTCGAGCGCTTTTCGGACGACCGTCGATAGCGCCTCGACGACTGCTGAAAACGTAAGATCCTCGAGATCGAGTTCGTGCTGACCGACGATCGTGCCGTCTTCGCCGATGATTCCTGCCGTGACGTGCGAGCCACCGAGATCGACGCCTATCGCTTTGCGCATGCTTGCTCTTTTCGCACGGTGCGAAGGC
>JASHPC010000153.1 GCA_030038335.1 Vulcanimicrobiota bacterium | reverse complement strand
AGGCTTCGGCAAGACCTGCCATTTGCGGAAGGCGCTTGAGTAGGTCGAGCCCATTGCGCGAGAGGAGCGTCATGTTGCCCGAAGCGTCGATCGTGCAGATCGCACGATATCCATCCCACTTGATTTCGAAGAGCCACGCGTCGTCGTCGAATGGTTTTGCGACCAGTGTCGCGAGCATGACCGAGACGTTCGTCGGTAGGCGATCGCGCTTCGCCGCGACGCGCGGCGCCGCAGCCTGTCGCGATTTCGGTCGCGACTGCCACGTGCGCGATTTCGGATCGCGCCCAACCTCGGCGACGGTCTTCCCGCTCTTGACCGAGCGCGCGTGGCGTGCGATGTCCCACGACGATTTTGCGTATTCGTCTTTGTCCTTGAAGAGCAGCCACGGTTCGCCGCTCTCGCCTTCTCGCGGCTTGATGCGCACGAGCGTGAAGAGTCCTTTGAGTTTCTCGCCGCGCATGACGAACTTGATCTTTCCGTTGGCGATTTCGTGCGCAGGATTGCTTCCTTCCGCAAGTTCGTACGTTCCCTCGTCCCAGACGATGACGTTGCCGGCGCCGTACTGGCCCTTCGGAATCGTTCCCTCGAAGTCGCGATACGAAAGCGGATGGTCTTCGACGTGCATCGCTAGGCGTCGCTCTCCGGGAACGAGCGTCGGCCCTTTAGGGACCGCCCACGATGCGAGCATACCACCTGCCTCCAGACGAAAGTCCCAGTGCAGGCGCGATGCGTGATGCATCTGCACGACGAAGCGCGCCTTTGTGCCGCGGCGTGCGCGCTTGCCGGCGGGCTCCGGCGTCTGCGAGAAATCTCGCTTTGCCTTGTACGCCTCGAGCGACCCCGAACTTTGCTTCTTCGCCGCTTTTCGGCTCGCGGCAGGCCCTCGCTTCACGATGCTTTCCTTTCCGGAAGTGCGAAGTGTTCTGCCCGTGCCTGACTTTCGCTTTTCTCCGCGCCCGAACGACGCTGCGAAGATTTCCTGGAATACGTGGAGTCCGGCCGCATTCGAGCGCGCGCGGGTGGAAGGGAAACCCCTGCTACTCTCCATTTCGGCGGTTTGGTGTCACTGGTGCCACGTTATGGACGAGACGACGTACTCAGACGCCGCTGTCATCGAAGCGATCAAGGCTCGTTACGTTCCCGTACGCGTCGACAACGACGAGCGCCCGGACGTCAACGCGCGCTACAACATGGGAGGCTGGCCGACGACTGCTTTCCTCAGCGACGACGGGACGACGCTCACCGGCGCAACGTACCTGCCACCGCAGCAGATGCTACGCGTGCTTACCGAAATCTCCGACTGGTACGCAGAACATCGCGACGACGTCGCCGCGCACGCGGCGAGCGCACGAGTTTCGCAGCCCGTCTCCACCGGCGGTGGCGCGAGCCTCCTGGCGGACATCGCCGATCGCATCGTCGCTGCAATCGCTCAGACGTTCGATAACGAGTACGGCGGCTTCGGTGAAGCGCCGAAGTTTCCGCAACCGGAACTACTCGAGACGCTACTCGTCGAGGCACAGGCGACGAAGAACGACGTGCTCCGCGCGATGGTCGTTCGAACGCTGCTCGCAATGGCGCAGGGTGGAATGTACGATCACGTCGAGGGCGGTTTCTTCCGATACTCGACGACACGCGACTGGTCGATCCCGCATTTCGAGAAGATGACCGAGGAGCACGCCGGCTTGCTGCGCGTTCTCTCTATGCTGCTCGAGCGGTCGTCGCATGAAGCGCTGCGTGCAACGCTCCGTTCCTGTCTCGGATACGTCATGCAGGTTCTGCGCGATTCCAAGACCGGTCTCTTCGCGGGCAGTCAGGACGCCGACGAAGAGTACTATACGCTGCCGCTCGAGGAACGCCGCCGCCGCCGTGCCCCCTTCGTCGACCGCACCGTCTATGCGGATCGCAATGCAGCGCTCGCAGGAGCACTTTGCTTATGCGGCGTTCTGCTCGACGATGACGCGCTCGTCGCCGCCGGCACGTGCACGCTCGACGCACTTCACGACCGTATGCTCGACGCCGACGGATTGCTTTTTCACGTATGCCGCGAAGACACGATGCCGAGCGTGCGTGGCCTCGTTGGCGACCAATCCGCATATCTGCGCGCGTTGCTCGATGCACACGAGGTAACGGGAGAGCCACGATTTCTCGAACGTGCGCACACGATCGGGGAGAGAATCCTCGAACGATTTGAAGCGCCGGATGGCGGATTCTACGATCACGCCGGCATCGAAGAGACGCTCGGGCGGCTCTCCCTGAGCGATCGGCCGATAGGCGAAAACGCCATTCTCGCGGAGTCGCTGATGCGACTGGGCGAACTCCGTGCAGAGCAACGCTATCGCGCGATCGCAGGTCGAACGCTGCTCGTCTATGCGTCTTCGTTTTCGACGGCAGGCCCGTTTGCCGCGCCGTACGCGCGAGCGCTGCGCCGCTATCTCTCACCCGCAGTAACCGCGCGCATTGTCGGGAGCACGTCAGTTACCGGTGAGTTCCGCGAGACTGCGCGGCGGCTACCGTCGCCGTTCGTGAACGTTCGCACGGTCGCGCCGCGCGATGCAGCGGCGTTGGACGTTCCGCCGGCACCCGAGCCCGCCGCGTACGTCTGCGCTGGGAACGCCTGTGGGCCGCCAGCCGTAACGGCGGCCGCATTGCGTGAGTCCTACGACGCCGTCGCCGGCTAAACCACGGTGGTGGAGCGCGCACGCGTGCGCGCTCGTCCTCATCTTTACCGTTGCCGCGGCGCTCCGCCTCTACGATCTTTCGCACGTTCCCGGCGAGCTCATCGCAGACGAAATCGACCTGTACGACTCGATGCACAGCGTCGTGACGACGGGCCACGACGTCGACGGAACGCTGCTTCCATTCTTCGCAACGGCCTTTACGCGCAACCCACCAATCTACGGCATCGTCGGATACGCCTCAACGCTCGCTCTCGGAAAAAATCCGTTTGCATGGCGCCTTCCCGCCGCGATCATGGGCCTTATCGCGGTCGCGCTCCTCTACGGGATAGCGTACGAACTCACGCGCCGCCGCGACGTGGCGATCGTCGCTGCGCTTATCATGGCAACGCAGCCGATCTTCGTGCATTTTTCGCGCATCGGCTGGGAGCCCGGAAGCGAGCTTCCGTTTCTTCTCGGAGGCCTGTATCTGCTCGCGCGCACGTTCCGGCGCTCGGACGAAACGAACGCAAGACTCACCCTAAGTGGGTTCTTTTGGGCGGCGTTGCTTCTTGCGATCGCGTGCTACACGTATATGGCCGCGTGGTTCTACGCCATCGTCCTCGCGGGAGCATTGCTGCTCGTCAACGCGGGCCGCTTCCGTCTGCGCGCGAACCGCACCGCGCTCGCAGGCGCGCTCGCATTGTGGCTCGTTCTCTCCGCGCCGGCATTCTGGATGATCTTCTTCGATCCAGCGGCGGTTGCGCGCACGCAGCGCATGGCGACGTTTGCGACGGGCATTTCATTGGATGCGCTTGCCACGTTTGCGCGAAACTACGCGGCGCACTTCCGCTGGTCGTACCTTGTCACGACCGGCGACCCGCAGACCGGCACGACGTGGCGATACCTCGTCGGTTTCGGTGCATTCTACGCGTGGGTCGTCGCGCTCGCGGGGCTTGGCCTGTTAACGGCGCGTTGGTTTACGCGTGCACGTTGGGCGCGATGGTGGATATACATTTGGCTCGTTGCGTATCCACTCGGCGGCGCGCTGACGACCGACGGCGTCCCAAATGCGCCGCGGACACTCGCCGGCGCCCCTGTCTTTTGCTTGCTCGCGGCAATCGGCTTCACCGCGCTCGCCGACGGTGCTCGTGCGCTCGTTCGTCCGCGCTGGAGGACCGCCGTCACGGATGTTATTCAAACGCTGCTCGTCGCAGGCACCGCGGTTTCCGTCGTATGGTTCAGCGCGTTTTACTTCGTGCGCTATCCGCGCGTCTACCCGAACGCATGGGGCTCGGGAAGTCAAGCGACGTTTGCATTCGTTCGCGCTCATGCAACCGGATACGCACGCGTTTGCTTCATGCTCTATCCCGCTTTTTACGAGATCGACACCTACGCGCGATACTACTTGAGCGGCGTGCCGCTCGAACGAATCGAGAATCAGCCCTCACCCGTCTGTTCTCTTCCCGGAACGATGCTCGTGGTGGACACGAACCACGAGACGCCTCCGCCATTCTTTCGCGTGCTCGCGACGATCCGCGATATCAACGGCCTGCCGTTCAGCGTCATCATGGGCCGCCCGCTCGCGCCTTCTTAACGCACGATCGCTTGCCAGTACCAGCAGCCCCAAAGCCCGACCGCCACGGAGTACGCGATAAGTGCTTTACTCCAGGCTGCAAACCGCTCGCGCGCTGCGAGCATCATCAGCGCAACCAGGAATGGTTCGAAGTCGAGCGCATGACGCATTCCAAACTGCGCAAACCCATTGACGTAGTAGAGAAAGTTCGGCGCAGCGACGAGAATGGCCGCAATCCAAAGAGCGCCCGTGAGCGCACGCGGGCGACGTGCGAAGAATGCGAGCACGAGCGCGGGACTCGTCCACGTTAGTGCGACGCCGCTCAAGCTTGGCGCGAGCCAAGGATATCCGTTCACGCGCGACGGCCACTGCAGGAAGAACGACCGCAGCTCGTATCCTACGTACGCAAGGCGGAATGGCGAACCGCTCGGCATACCCGCCTGGTCCTGATGATACCAGGCCGTGTAGCCGATGTCGTTCCACGTTCCCCAGCGCACTTCGTTGTAGAAGAGCCAGAGCGCTGCCACCGGAACGAGCACTGCGCAGATCTGCCAAAGCGTTCTGCGTGCGCTCGGCGCATGCGCGAAGAGGAGATACCAATAGACGGGCAGCGCGAGAACGAGCGAGAAACGCGACTCGAAGGCGCACGCAGCCCAGAGCATGACAAGCCACGTGCGCCGCTTTCCCACGAGCTCGACGAGCGCGAGAAGCGTAAAGCAAACCGCTGAGACGTGCGCGAGAAACCATACGTCGCCGAGCATTGCGCACCAGAGCAAGTCGGTTCCGGCGAGAAGAAACGCGCATATCCACGCGTTTGCGAGCGCCGCGAGACCGAGGCGTTCACCGAGCTCCCATGCAGCGCCGACACCGATCCCTGCGAGCAGAATCGAAAGCCAGGTCTGATCGACGCTTTGCAAAAACGCGACGAACGGCAGCAGCAGCAGCGCCGGCAGCGGCGCCTCTATGATGTAGTAAAGCCCGTTGTACTGCAACGCGTCGATGTACGGGCCGGGCCAATGTATCCACGCGTGACCCTCGGCGAAGGCTTGCGCCAAGAGCACGTAGTTGTCGTACGGCGTCGCGCGACCGAGCGAGACGAGCGCCGTAATCGCGAACGCGACGGCGCCCGCAATAATACAGCGAGGAACGCGCGTCACGGAGTTAGGCGATAGACCGGAGAGCCGGCAGCGAGCGCGACGAGGCGATAGCCATGCAAGCCGCCCGCGTTCGACGTGCCGACCACGAAGACCGGCCGGGAGCGCAGCCACAGGCCAACGTGCGGTCCGATGTCTCCGACCCATGCGGCCGCGATCGTTCGCGAACGCAGCGAATGCTCGACGTAGGCGGCATACGCAAGTGGTGGCGCATCGAGCCAGTTCGCAACGAGAATCGCGTTCGGCGGCGTATACCTCTGGACGTCGACGATGACGGCTCGCGCCCGCTCGTCGCTCACCTGCGCGAAGACCCAGCGGTTCTCGACGACCATCAACAACGCGAGCAGCGCGAAGGCTACGACCGCCGGCGAGGCAAGACGCGGAACGCGCGCAGCGACGTATTCAACGGCTGCGGCAATGAAGACCGCCGCAACTGCAAACGACCCGATGAAATAACGGCGTGGATCGGACTCCGGAGGAAAGCCGGCGGCAAAGACGACACAAGGAATCGCGAAAAGCATCAGCGCCGCCGCGCGACCCGGACTTCGCCTCCACGCAACGAGGACACCTACTGCGATCGCCGCGACTCCGAGTGGGGAAACTTCGTTGAGGAGTTCCGGCCAATACATCGTTATTCCCAAACCGTGTGAGCTCCCCGAGAGAATCGCATTGATGACGCTTCCAAGGCTAAAGTCGCCGCCACTCGCGAGCGCAGCGAATCCGTGCAACGACGCCGGATGGTCATAGTCCCAAAACGGTCCGCCGGCGATGCCGAGCGCTCGCGACGGGTCGGCCCCGCGTGCCGCAACGTACCAACTGCGCAGCGGCAGATACGCGTACCACACGGCCATGGACACGATGCCAAGACACGCCGCTCGCGCGATATCGGCGGACGAAACGGCGCCACGTCTCGTCAACGTGAGAAATGCGATTGCCGGCAGCGCGAGGAGGAGAGCCGGATGAACGGCCATCCCGATGCCCCATGCGATCGCTGCCGCGTAGAGATCGCGACGCGACCCGGATGCGTACCAGCGTAGCGCGTAATATATCGTTGCCGCAAAGGCGCAGGCGGCAAGCGCGTGCACTTCCGCACGCGTGCCCCGCGTCCACACGATCGATCCAAACGCAAAGAGCCAGGCAGAGGCAGTCGCGATCCACGGGCGAGCGCCACCGTCCTCGGCGATGCAAAAAACGAAGTATGCCGCGCCGGCGGTAGCGCACGCGCTCATAAGACTCATGCGGAGCGCAACGGAGCCGATCGGAATTGCGTGTGAAAATACGTACCCCAAGAGCACGTAGGCGGGAAAGCCCGTTGGATGCGCGATTCCGAGAATCCACGGCACCGTGTCCATCTCGCCAGTATCCCAGAACCAAACGTCGCGGCGAGCGCTTACGGCGTAGATGCACAGCGGAACGAGCCAAGAGAGCACAGACGCGACGACCCGCCAACGTCGCGCATTCATCTTACAAGAACGTTGACCGCGGCAACGCCGGAGGAAAGCGGTAGTCGCCGAAGACGATCCGCTCGCGCGCGACCGCCCCGGCAACGAGCGCGTTCACCGACACGACGAGAGGAACCCAGTGACCTGAAGCACGACCGAACGTGATCGTTCCTTGACCGCTCGCGTTCGCGCCTGTCGTGTGAAACCCGATGATGCGTGGGAGAAGGCTCTCACCGTCGATCGTCACGCGATCGACGACGAAGCCCGTCGACGCGCGCAACAGCGGCTGCGTTTCATACACGTAATCGCGATGATTGCCGTCGCGGACGTCCTTTAAGAAGAGCATCTCGTACGCGTCGGGCCGAGGCGCCAGTGCCGTTACGTCGTACGGATCCGCTCGGCGCTCGATGCGAAACGTCTTTCGTTTGACGCCGACACCGTTGATGCTGAGGGTCTCGTCGCGCACCCGAACGCCGCTTCTGTAAATCTGATGACGCTGCTCGATGTTCGTCGGTCCAGCCTGCGAAACGCTGTACACGAAGATCATCGCCTTCGGCGGCACGAGATTTGCAAGTGCTGCGGAGTATCCGTCGAGAACGGCCTGTGAGTCGAGCGGCGGCGGTAAAGCCGCTACGAGAAGGCTCGCCAGCGTCAGCGCGGCGATCACGAGAGCACGGCGTCGCGAATCGCTTGGAGGGCGCCTGCCGCGCCATCCGCTTTGCGCCCGCCGCCCTGTGCCTGCGACGCCTGCCCTCCACCTTTTCCGTCGACGAGAGGCGCCGCAAGCTTCACTAAGTTACCGGCGTGTACTCCGAGCTTCACCTGATCGTCGCTCGCCGAGACCACGAGGCTCACCGTTCCATTGTCGACTCCCGCGAGTGCGATGACGCCGCTAGGAAGACGTGCGCGAATTGCTTGCGTGAGATGACGCAAGTCCTCCGGCGTCGCTTCGCGCACCACGGCTCCGACGAACGCTCGCTCCCCACGACGCTCAGCGCCGCGCACGTACTCCTGCGCGTCGGATGCGGCCAAGCGCGCGCGCAGTTGACCGACCGCATTCTGTAGGTCCCGCACGTCGCGCTGAAGCTTCACGACGCGGTCTCCGAGCTCGTCGGGCGTAGTAGCCAGCGAAGACGAGAGGTCGCCGATGAGCTCTTGCTGTCGCTGTACGAACGATTCGGCGGCGTCTGAGACGCACGACTCGATGCGGCGTACACCGCTGCCGATAGAAAACTCGCTCAGGATCACGAACATGCCGAGCTCGCCCGTCGAGTGCGAGTGCGTTCCTCCGCAAAACTCGACTGATGGACCAGCCTGAACGACACGCACGCGATCGCCGTACTTTTCGCCGTGCATCCAGATCGCGCCGCTATTCTTCGCCTCTTCAATGGGGAGTTCGCGGGTGACGAGCGGCGAGTCATCACGAATCATCTCGTTGACGCGGTGCGAGACTTCGCTGCGCTGAGAGGGCGTGAGCGCCCCTTCTGGCCAGCGAAAGTCGAAGCGCATCCGGTCAATTCCAACCCACGAACCCGCTTGCGCGACGTCGTCGCCGAGGACGTCCTTGAGCGCACGCTGCAACAGATGTGCCGAGGTGTGATGACGCCGAATCTCGCGCCTCCACCAGTCGTGCACCGTCGTGCGCACGCGCTCTCCCAGTACGAGTTCACCGGATACGACGACGCCGTGATGCGCGACGGCATCACCGAGGTACTGCGTGTCGCGCACGTCGAAGACGGCGCCGTCGTGCAGGAGC
The DNA here is from genome assembly GCA_030038335.1 of Vulcanimicrobiota bacterium. Classification (GTDB taxonomy): domain Bacteria; phylum Vulcanimicrobiota; class Vulcanimicrobiia; order Vulcanimicrobiales; family Vulcanimicrobiaceae; genus Tyrphobacter. Next base: position 11,551 of record JASHPC010000153.1, on the reverse strand, counting down.
GTGCCGCGATCGCCAATCTGTCCTCCGCGCTCGGCATAAAACGACGTTCGGTCGAGCACGACGACACCGGTCTCTCCCTCGCGCAGGGTACGCACAGGAGCCTCGTCGCGGAGAAGCGCAACGACCTCGCCCTCGCTCTCGAGGCCTTCATAGCCGGTGAACGTCGTTACGACGGCCGGCAGCTCCGCCATGCTAACGACGGCGCGCTTACGCTCGGCGTCGCGCCGAGCGCGTTCGCGCTGCTCCTCCATTGCCGCTCGAAATCCGCTTTCGTCGATCGTAAGATCGTGCTCGCCCGCAATCTCACGCGTCAGCTCCATCGGAAAGCCGTACGTGTCGTGTAACGTAAAGACGTCTATGCCGCGCAACTCTTTTTCTTTCGCCGCGCGCGCACGCTCGATGCGCTCTTCGAGCAACGCCACGCCGCGTTCGAGCGTGCGGTCGAAGTTTGCTTCCTCTTGCGCGAGGACGCGCGCGATGCGTTCCTGATGCCGACGCAGCTCCGGATACCCTGAAGCGAGCGACGAGATCACCGCCGGCACGAGCGCGGTGAGAAATCCAGGCGAATACCCAAGAAGCCTTCCGTTGCGAATCGCTCGGCGTATGAGAAACCGTAGGACGTAGCCACGGTCCGTGTTGGACGGAAAGACGCCGTCGTTAATGAGAAAGACGACCGCTCGTGCGTGATCCGCAATGATGTTCTTACGGACGCCTCCCTCGACTTCGTGCGCTACGCTCGGGGTAACGAGGGAGTCCATTGCGTGCACGATGTCGGTAAAGAGGTCCGTCTCGTACATCGACGTCTTGCCGTTGCAAATCGCGAGCATGCGCTCGAGCCCGGCGCCGGTGTCGATGGACTTACGAGGTAGCTCGCTGACGAGGCCGTCCGCGTCTCGATTGAACTGCTGAAAGACGACGTTCCAAAACTCGACGAAGCGATTGCCCTTGTTCGGAGCGTCGTCGTCGGGACTGCTCGCGTTCTCCGGCCCGCTATCGTAAAAGAGTTCCGTCGACGGACCGCATGGGCCGGTCGGTCCCATCGTCCAAAAGTTCTCTTCTTCCCACCGGCTGATGCGCGCGGGATCGATGCCTATCTCCTCGCGCCAGATGCGTTCGGCTTCGTCGTCGCCAGTATGCACCGTTACGAAAATCTTCGTGGGGTCGAGGCGAAGCACGGTAGTGGAGAACTGCCACGCGTACGCGATGCCCTCTCGCTTGTAGTAGTCTCCGAAACTGAAGTTCCCGAGCATTTCGAGGAACGTACCGTGGCGGCCGGTACGGCCGACGTTCTCGATATCGCTCTTGGCACCGGCGACGCGTAAACACCGCTGCACCGTGACGACGCGCGGAGCCGGCGCAGGACGCTCGCCAAGAAAGACCGGAACGAACTGCTCCATGCCCGCGATCGTAAAAAGCGTCGTCGACATCGCGTCGGGAATGAGCGTTGCCGAAGGCACGTGGGCGTGCCCTTTGGAGACAAAGAAATCGACGAAGGCCTGCCGCAGCTCCTGGCTTTTCATGGGCTGAGCACACCTTTTGCGCCTCCCGGCGGTGCGCCCTTCGCACCCCGCCGGGAGCTGTTCTCTGGTTACGTGCTCTGCAGGTGATAGGCTGAGGCGAGGTCCTTCATTGCCGTCGTGAGGATCGCGTGATACTGCGCATCCACCGCGACACCATACTTGGCGTCGATGTCCTTCATCACTTGAACGTGAATCGGATGCGACACGGCACGATCGAGCATAACTTCGACGTTAAATCCTTCGCCGGTCTGTCCTGCGCTCCAGAGCGCGCGCGCAAGTGCAGGACCGTCGGACGGATTAGGACTCGGCGCCGACGGTAACGCGACGTGGTCGTCTTTGACGATGCGCAGCGAGTCGGCGACGACGAACTCGAAGGTCTTGACGAACTGTGTTACTTGCCTCGATCCGTATTGCTTCGTCAGTTTCGTAAGCTCCGCGCCGAAGAGCGGGCCGGTCAGGCGTTTGAGCAGCGTCGCAGTGTTGAAGTCGCTAGGACCGCCCCCAGCTTCGATCATCGAGAGAGTCACCGGCAGCGCGGGGGCGCCCGTATAAATGCAGCACGCGCCGGAGAACCGCGTTGGTTTGTCGAGAATTTGTGGCATCAGCGCAGCGGCGGCTGTTACCGTTGCAGCGAGCGAGCAAAGCGCGGCGATGGCCGGAATCGATCGCACGTTCTTCATCGGTCATTCCTTTCGTAAGCATGAGTGATACTCGCTTCAAGGAACGACGGTGGACACGATTCGGATTGGTTTGGGCCTTACGTCGAAAGACGCACGAGCGCAATCGGCTTGGTCGTGGGGTGTTTCGACCCTCCCGCTGGCTCGACGCTGATCGCGACGGCGGAGAGAGTGGCCGCCGGTTGCGGAAGGCGCACAACGGCCTGGTTATTTCCGGAGAACGTCACTGACGGTGCAACACTATGCGCTCCACGAGCAAGCGCCCAGGCCTGATACACGCGGCCTTTCGGCAAGCGCCTTAGGTGGCGCGCGACGATGTACACGTTGCCGCCCGAGACGTACATCTCGCCGCCGGAGAAAGCGTAGATCTGTCGCCTCGCGACCGCAACCGGTGTGCCATGTTCGCGATGCCGCAACGGTCCATAGAGGCTCGCAAGCAGGGCGATGACGAGTACCGCTGCGACAGCGGCGGCAACCCACGGCACGCGGTACTGAATGCCCGGCGATCTTTGGCTGGCCGCGCGCATGATGCGTGCCTTGAGCAAGGGACTCACGATCGCGCCCTCTTCACCCGTGGGACATGCCTGTTCCGACGCCGCAAGCGCGCTCACGGAAGAGGCAAGTGCGCGATACTCCGCAGAGCATGCGCCGCATTCGCGCAGGTGCGCGGCGACTTCGGCGACTTCACTTTTGGGAAGCGCGCCAAGAGCGTAACCGGCAACGCGCTCCAACATCTCGTCGTGTGTCGTCATCGCGCGACCGCTCCCTCGAGCTCGGCTCTCAACTTGTGCAGCCCCGAACGAATCCGCGTCTTCACCGTGCCCAGTGGCACGCCGGTCTGACGCGCAATCTGATCGTGCGAGAGCCCGCCGAAGAACGCGGATTCAATCGGCTCACGTTGCTCAGGTGGAAGCACGCCTATCGCACGACGAAGTTCACGGCGATCGAAGCGCCGTATGACGTCGTCTTCGAGCGCACCAGCCTCTGGAATCGTCTCCGGGACTTCGCTTCCGTCGAGGCGCGCGTTGCTCCGTAGAGCGTCGATCGCGCGATTGCGTGTGACCCGCGCGAGCCATGCACCGAAGTGTCCGCCGCCGAACGACTCGGGAGCGCTCCAAATCTTCAAGAACACAGCTTGGGTAACGTCCTCGGCAGCGCGTGTTTCCGAGAGTACGCGAAGTGCGATGCCATAGACGAGACGGTGATACTCGTCGTAGAGCGCTTCGAACGCACGCGCGTCCCTCGCGCGGATTCTCTCCAGTAACCGCGCATCATCACGATGGGAAACGGGCGAATGTTTCAGACGGATTGCTACTCTTTGAGTACTGCGCGCAACTTGTCGAGCGCCTTCGCTTGGAGGCGCGAGACGTGCATCTGCGAGACGTTCAGACGCTGTGCGATTTCCGTCTGAGAGACCGATTCGAAGAAGCGCAAATATATGATGACGCGCTCGCGCCCCGAAAGCACCGCGAATGCGCGCTCGAGGTTTGCCCTGTCCTCGAGCATCTCGAGCCCCGAGTCCGTCGTTCCGACGGTGTCGGCGAGAGTCTGCGAGCGTCTATCGCCATCGCCCGAAATCTCCGAGTCGAGCGAAAGGAGATTGTACGCTTGTCCGAGCTCCTGCGCTTCCAGGATCTCTTCCTCGCCCGCGTCGAGGTGCTTTGAAAGCTCCGCGACGGTCGGACTGCGTCCCAGCTCGACGGCGAGTTTTTCGCTCGCGCGGTTCACGGCTAGGTTCAACTCCTGTAACCGGCGCGGCACCTTCACCGCCCAACCCTTGTCGCGGAAATATCGCTTGATCTCACCGACGATCGTCGGCGTCGCGTATGTCGTGAACTCGACGCCGCGCTCGAGCTGAAAGCGATCGATCGCCTTGAGCAGACCCACGGTGCCAACTTGCACGAGGTCGTCGATCGGCTCTCCGCGGTTGGAAAACTTCAGCGCGAGAAAACGGACGAGATTGAGATGCGTGACGACGAGATCGTTGCGGAGTTCATCGTACGCGGAGTTCTCCGCTTCGGGCTCCGCCTCGTGACGCTTGCGCACTTTCTCGAAGCGCGCAAAGAGCCGCCGGGTCCGCTCCCGAGTGGACCGAACTTCGCGACTTCGTTCCGACACGCTATGCAGGCAGGCGTTTGAACATGACCAGGTCGGCGTTCCCGCCAGGTCGCGGGTCGTAATCGACGCTGTCCATGAGCGCCCGAATGAGAAAAACTCCGAGAGGTCCCGCGGCGGCTTCGTCCACGATAGCCATGTTGACCGCTTCCGGAACGGGCGAGCCGAAGTTCTGAACGCGAATGCGCAACCCATCTGGCAGGCTCTCACAGACGAGATCAGCACGATCGCCACCGCGGCCGATTGCATGCACGAGCGCCTCGGCGACTGCGAGCTTCACGTCCTCGATCTCCTCGATCGAGAACTGCATCCGCGACGCGACGGCCGATACCGCCAGCCGCGCAATCGAGACCCACTCGGCTTTCGCCGGAATCCGCAGTTCGACGACGTCCACAGCTGTGTTTCGGGACGGCGCGTTCATACCAAGGCCCGCAACGCGGCGTCTTCGCTATCGAAGATGCCGAAGATCATGACGAGTCCGGTGATGTCAAAGATCTTCTTTATTTGCGGGTTCGTGCAGACGAGATTGACCGAGCCGCCATGCTCCCTCACCCGTTTGAGGCCTCCGATAAGCACGCCGAGTCCGGTCGAATCGATGTAGCGAACTTTTTCGAGGTTGATCACGAGGTTGTAGACTCCGCGATCGATGAGGTTGCTGATGGCGTCCTTGAGCTTCGGTGACGTGTAGACGTCGATCTCGCCGGCGAGGTCGACGACCGACGAGTCGCCTCTCGCTTCTCGTACGTTGACCTTGATATCCAAAGGCTCGCTCCTATTCATCGGGATTGAAGTGCACGTCGCGAAATTGGTTCGCGCTTGCGCTCTGCTCGTCCGACGACGAACCGTTCTCGGAACGTGCGTCATCGACAACGTCGCGGCCGCGCTCGTAGAGATCGTTTGCATTGGCTTGCCATTGCGCTGCCGCATCGGCGACGCGATCGCGGACGTCCGAAACCTTCCCCCGCAAGTCTTCGGTCGCGTCTTTTGCAAAGTTCGAGGCCTCCTTCGCCTTGCCGACGAGGAGATCTCGCGCGTCTTCGCGCGTCAACGCGATTGCGATAGCCGCGCCGATGGTGGCCCCGACGAGGAAGCCACCGAAAAAGCCGCCGCCGCGGCGTTCATTTGCCATGAACCAACTCCTCAGACCCGTCCTTTGGACTCTTTCCCGTGACAAGCCGGCGCAAACCAGCAGTTACGCCCCCGAGCGTGGCGCCTATGTTGACGATCGCCGGTGAGATGGCGGATTTAACGAGCGACGTCGTCCCCGAAACGGAAGTAGCGACGCTTTCCAGTGCGCCGACCGCATTGCCAAGCTTCGCGAGCGTCTCGTCCGCCGTCGCGGAAATTCCCTCGACGTGTTCGAGTGCCTCGGCGACCGGCACGCCAATTCCCGAAATCTGCCGATCGACTTCGTCGAGCGTCACGTGCAACCGTGAGATGAGCCGCGCGAGCGCGACCATCGCCACGAATATTCCCAGTCCGACGAGGAAGGCGCCGATTCCGACGCCGACGTCCAAAACGCTTGGCCAGTCCATCCCAACTCCTAAGTCCGGCGCAGTTCGGAGACGACGTTGGGCACGACCTGCAGGACGAAGTCGACCTCCTCCTCCGTGGACTGCGTCCCCAGCGAGAAACGCAACGCCTCGCGCGGATTGCCGGTTCCGAGCGCCTCGACGACGTGGCTTGGCCCGGCGATGCCCGACGTACAGGCGCTGCCCGGGGAGACCGCTATTCCTTCGAGGTCCAGCCGAACCGCCAGCACCTCCGCTTTTATGCCCGAAAACGACAGATTTGCGATATTGGGTAGCCGAGGCTCCGATCCGTTCACGCGACTCAAAGGGACTTTGGCCAGCAGCCCCAACTCGAGTCGATTGCGCAGCGCGAGCACGCGTTCGCATCGCGAAACCCGCTCCTGCTCCGCGAGTTCCAGTGCCACCGCAGCGCCAACCGCCGCTGCGACGTCTTCTGTCCCCGCTCGCATTCCACGCTCCTGACCCCCGCCGTGAACGAGCGGCACGAGCGGCATGCCGTCGCGAACGTAGAGAATGCCGATGCCCTTCGGGCCGCCGATCTTATGCGCTGCGAGAGAGAGCCCGTCGACCCCAAGCTCATCGACGGAGATCGGCAGCCACCCCGCGGCGGCGACGGCGTCAGTGTGAAACGCAATCGAATGCTGCCGGGCGATCGCCGCCAACTCTCGTATGGGCTGGATCGTCCCTATTTCATTGTTTGCATACATGATCGTTACCAGCGCGGTGTCGTCGCGAAGGGCGAATCGCAGTGCGCCGGGGTCGACGAAACCGTGCCCGTCAACCGGCAACAATGTAACGTCATAGCCTTCGTCCTTGCGCGCCTCGAGGCTCGCCAGGATTGCGAGGTGCTCGATAGCGCTCGAAACGATGTGACCGCCCGGTCGCTTTGCGCTCAACCCAAAGGTAGCGAGCGCATCGGCCTCGGAACCGTTTGCGACGAAAACGATCTCTTTGCGCTGCGCCCCGAGGAGCCGGGCCACGCGCTCGCGCGCTTCCTCGAGCACAGCACGAGCGCGTCTTCCTTCCTGATGCAACGAACTTGCATTAAAAACCGGTCCCTCCAAGTAAGGCAACATAGCAGTTAGTGCCTCGGAGCGCAGCGGTGCGGTCGCAGCATAGTCCAAGTACACGCGGCTTTGCGTCACAGGGCTTTCCAAGGGGCCACGGCTACGATGCGGTTGTGCGAAGCTCCATTGCACACTCCGAGAAGTAGCAACGGGAACGGGCGGCTCGACATTAGTCGGGCCGCCCACTTTTTGTGGGTTGAAAATACGTTCGGCCGCTGAGATTCTCGGGAAGAAACGTCTGCTCGACGGTATAGTCATCGTGCGTGTAGTGGTAGTCGCGGCCGTATCCTAACTCGCGCATGCGTCCCGTCGGCGCGTTTCGCAGGTGCAGCGGCACCGGTTCGTTGCGCGTTTCTTGCACGTCTTGCATCGCCGCCGCGTATGTTCGTCCCACGCTGTTGCTCTTCGGTGCAGTGGCGAGATAGAGAGTCGCATGCGAGAGCGGATAGAAGCCTTCCGGCATACCGACGAAATGCACGGCCTGCTGCGCGGCAACTGCAACTGAAAGTCCGTGTGAATCCGCAAGTCCAACGTCTTCCGATGCCAAGATGACGAGCCGGCGAGCGATGAAGAGTGGGTCTTCGCCGCCGTCGATCATGCGCGCAAGCCAATAGATTGCGGCATTGGGGTCGCTTCCCCGAATCGACTTGATAAAGGCGGAGATCGTGTCGTAGTGCGCATCCCCGCCCTTGTCGTACGTGGACGTTCGGCGCTGCATCGCATCGAGAATCTGCGCGCGACTGATGACATGAGAACCGTTCTCTTCAATTGCGACGCTCAAGGCGAGATCGAGCGTATTGAGCGCCGCACGCGCATCGCCGTTCGCAAGCCCGACGAGCGCGCGGCGCGCATCGTCGTCAAGGCGAACGTTCTTCTCCCCAAGCCCGCGTTCGCGGTCGCGTAGCGCTCGCTCGACGATCTCGTTCACTTCGTCGTCGGTCAGCGACGCCAGCACGAAGACGCGTGCGCGCGAAAGCAGCGCCGAGTTCACTTCGAATGACGGATTCTCGGTAGTCGCCCCGATGAGCGTGATGGTTCCGTCCTCGACGAACGGAAGAATTGCATCTTGCTGCGCTTTGTTGAAGCGATGAATCTCGTCGATGAAGAGAACCGTCTTGCGCCCGACGCGACGTCGTGCCTTCGCCTCGGCAACGACGCGGCGCAGATCCGCTACGCCCGCGCTTACTGCTGAGAGATGCGCGAACTCACTCTGCGTCGAGCGCGCGACGATCTCGGCGAGCGTCGTCTTACCCGTGCCGGGAGGTCCCCATAGAATCATCGACGGCACCGCGTCGCGTTCTATCGCGCGGCGAAGCGGACGATCCTTGCCGACGATCTGCTCCTGTCCTACGAACTCGTCGAGGCGTTCGGGGCGCATCCGCGCGGCGAGCGGTTCGGCCGATCGTCCCGGATCGAAGAGACTCACCCCGGATGCGGCGTGCGCAGTCCCGGAATGTGGATCGGTTTCGGCGTCGCGATGTGCGGTTGAGCGCCACTCGGAAACTGCATGATGACGTCCTTTCCCTCGGCGTGCGCGTCGCCGGTTACCGTGTTGTAGGCGATACGATCTGCAACGACGTTACTCGGGCCTTGCGAGACCCGTGCGTGTCCGGAGAGATAGAGCATGTGGCTTGCATCGTTGAGCATCGCGCGGTCCGCGTCGACGACCGTTCGCGCCTGCACGTAATGCACGTGGCCGGTTGCGTTGTAGACGCGCGCCTTGCCGTCGATGCGAACCTGGTCGGCAGTCAGCGTGGCGGGTCCGTTCGGCTTCGTAACGCTCGCTCCAGCCATCCCCGCAAAATCTCCGCGTAGGTCGTGCATCGTTACGTCGCCGTAGAGCGTGACGACTTGAGACTTGAAGTTCCCGTTGGCCCTATCTGCTTCGACATCGCCTCCCTCGCGCGTCATCATCAAGCGGTTCGGTACGCTGAAGTCGCCGGTCTTGTCGTTGAAATCGAGCGAGGTCGTATGAACGGTCCACACGCCGACGGTCGTCGTAGCGGGGCCGAACGATTCCGGCGCTGGCGCATTCGGCATCGCAGCGACGAGCGCGACGAGGAGCGCGGCGACCGGCAGCAGGGAGAGCGAACGTATCACGCTTCGCATCTTAGGCTCGATACCCCATGTTCGCCTTCTAAAGACACAAACGTGTCAAGCGCGCTAATAGAGGGCTCTTCCTTGCGCGCTCAATGGAACGACCACACCCGTTTTCAGCAGCCGTACCGGCAGCTTCGGCGCTATTGAAGGATTGCTTGGATAGCTGTGTCCGTTGTATCTGAGGATTGCCGTGTACCCTGGAACGATCCCGCCTCCCGACACGGAGAACGCCATGTCATGCCACCCGTGGCTCATCGTCGGTAGAACCATCACCGGCAGGCGCACGAGCGTGAACTCTGTTAGTATCCGGAACGAAGAGCCGCGCGGTTCGACGAGCAGCGCGGTACAGCCGCCGGTGCCACACCACGACTGGCCAGAGACGTACACGAAAACTTGTGCGGCCTTTCCGTGTAGGTGTACGGTCGCAGCGGAGTACCGCACTCCCTGATCCAGGCCGGGCGGATATCTCTTAAGATGCGTCTGGAGAAACGCGCGCAGTTGCAGGTCGGCGCTCTCCCGCGCTGGCGCAGTAGTGAAACCGAGCAGAACGGCAACGAACAACGTGGCTGCGGCAAAGACATGCTTCATCGCGTAAACTCGGCGGCTCCGAATCTGGCGGCGAGTCTGTCGAAAGCAGCGGATCCTTCGAAGACGAGCCTCGGGTGGTCGCCGGAGACGTCGACGACGGACGTTTCGAGCCGGGGTGAGATCTCTCCACGCTCGAGGAGAACGTCGACGTGCGGCGCGCCGTCTAAGTCGCTCCCCGAGTATGCGGTAGCGCACGCAATCAGAGGCCCGCAGCGCTCGAGAAGTGCGCGCGCGACCGGGTCGGCGGGCACGCGGAAGACGACGACGCCGCGCTTCGCAGAGTCCGCGAAAAACCTCGGGCTGCGGACGATAAAGGCGACGGGTTCGTTAAGAAGACGCTTGATCGCGAACGCCGCGACGGCATTTTCGGAGACGAACTCCAGCAGTTCCGCTCCGCTCGCTACGCAGATCGTGACTTCGCGCTCTTCCCGGCCGGCTGCCGACGAGCGAACTATCGCCATAGCGCTTTCCCGCAGCGGGTCGCATGCCAAGACGTAGCCGGTCTCATCTGGATAGACGAGCGTTCCTCCCGCAAAGACGATGCGGGCCGCTTCCTCGACGGCATCTTCGACGCGCACTGTGCGCACGTCGAAGATCTTCACACGTGTATGCGCATTCCGGTGCCGAGTGCGACGCACGAGAGCGGATCGTCGGCGACGATCGCCGGAACGCCGGTAATCTCCGAAAGAAGCCGGTCGAGGCCGCGTAAGAGCGCGCCGCCACCGGTGAGAATGACGCCGCGATCGATGATGTCGGACGCAAGCTCGGGAGGCGTCTTCTCGAGAACTGACTTGACGGCTTCTACGATCGCGCCAACGGGTTCCGAGAGCGCCTCGCGCACTTCTTCGCTCGTAATCTTCACCGTCTTCGGCAAGCCATTGATCAAGTCGCGTCCACGAATTTCCATGACCAATTCCTGATCGAGCTTGTACGTCGAGCCGATGCGAATCTTGATCTCCTCCGCCGTGCGCTCTCCGATCATCAGGTTGTACACGCGACGGATATAGCGCACGATTGCGTCGTCCATCTTATTGCCGGCAACGCGCAGCGACTGCGAAACGACGATTCCGCCGAGTGAGATCACGGCGACGTCGGTCGTGCCTCCCCCGATATCGACGACCATGCTCCCCGACGGGCCTTCGATCGGCAGCCCGGCGCCGATCGCCGCTGCCATAGGCTCCTCGACAATCTCGACGCTGCGCGCACCCGCAAGCTTTGCTGCGTCCTTCACCGCGCGCTCCTCGACGCTCGTGATCTCAGCCGGAACGCAGATCGTCACGTTCGGCTTTGGCTTGAGAAGCGACGACCACCACGTTCTGTCTCGCGCTACCTTCTTAATGAAGTACGCAAGCATCGCTTCGGTTACTTCGAAGTCCGCTATGACGCCGTCGCGCAGCGGCCGTATCGCCTGAATGTGCGCGGGCGTCTTGCCGAGCATCTGACGCGCTTCCTCACCGATCGCGAGCACGCGTCCGCTGTTCATATCCTTCGCAACGACTGACGGCTCGCGCAGCACGATGCCTTTGCCGCGAACGTGGACGAGAACGTTTGCCGTCCCGAGGTCAATTCCGATGTTCAATCCAGTCCATCTTCCTTATGGATTAGCTCGCCGTCGTGTTGATCTGCGGATACTCGCTCGTCTCGAAGATCGTCGACGGCTCGACGAACTGCGTGACGCCGCTCGTGCGCTGCGCTTGACCGCCGAGTTCCGACAGCGTCTCGGCGAGCCGCTCGTATCCGCGGTCGATGTATTCGAGGCCGATGATCTCCGTTTCGCCCGCCGCGCCGAGTCCCGCAATTACGAGCCCCGCACCCGCGCGAATATCCGGAGCCTCAACGGGTGCGCCGGAGAGCTGCGCAACGCCTTTCACGACGGCAGCGTTGCTCTCCATCGAAACCTTTACGTCCGCTCCCATGCGCGCGAGCTCGTTGACGTACGAGAAACGCGCGTT
>JASHPC010000152.1 GCA_030038335.1 Vulcanimicrobiota bacterium | reverse complement strand
AACAGCCGGACGACCAAGAACTTTAGGAACTCTTCGATCAGCGCGACGCCGAAGAGAAAGTAGAGAACCGTAACTCCGAGGCCTGCACTTTTCGGCTGGTTCGGCTCTGCAAACGCTGCGATGAACGCGCAGACGCCGCCGAGCACGAAGGTTCCCAGTAGAAGGCCGACCGACTCGTTCTTGTACTTATCCGCATGATGAAAATACCAGAGCAGATAGAACGACGGCGCTACGGCGAGGACGAAGAGCTCGTCGGCGCGCGCGATATGCGCTCCCCAGAGAAACGCTCCGAGCACGACGATCGCGATCGCGATGAAGGCCATGCGCCTATGGCGCGTCCGTAGAACGCGCTCCGGCGCCGCCGTAGTTGCCGACATAGCAGGAGCCTGCTTCGTGGCCGCCGCCCTACACCCCGCTTCGGGTGCGGGGCTAGAGTCCAGCGTTAGCCTTTCTGAGATCCGAAACGGCCCATGCGACTGCGGCGATAGCGAGCGTCTCGATACCTTCGCTCCAGTTCGAGGCCATTGCTGGGTCGGCGATCAGAATTGGCACCCAAACCGCGACGACGAAAATCAACAGCATCGACGCCAAGAGCCTCGAGGCAAGGATCGCTCTGTAGCCGATGACGAGCGCGATGCCCGCGAGAACGAATGCAACGGCTGTCGCGATGCTCCAAAACTCACCGCCTGGCGGAATCCATCTCGGAACCAAGCTGATCGTTCTCGCGAGAAACTCGACTTGTTCGATCGCGTACGAAATGCTGCAGAGCCCGAGCAGAATCGTGGCGCCTCTGCACACGGCTGCGGAGTAAAACGGTGATTGCAGTGCGTAGGCGGCGACCGCGCCGACGACCAACGCCAGCTGATAGAAGACGTTTCCCCAGCTCGCATAGATCTTGGGCTCGGCGACAATTCCCGGAACGAACGTTAGCGTGCAGACGAGATAGACGGCGCCCAAGATGACGGCACCCGCTGCGCTCGTCTTGCGAAACAGCAACGAGGCTCCCCCAGCGATCTGAGCGACGGACGTGACGATGATGAACGCCAAGCCTCCGGCGAGTTGCCAGTTCGAAATTAGCTGATCGCGCAAGACGAGGCTCGCGATGCCCAACAGCATCGCAGCGCCTCCAAAGACGTAGCGGCCCAAGGTGTCCCTCCCGCTTCTATTTACTGCAAAGGTGCGCGGGGTCGTCTAGGACGTTTGACCGCAAGGGCGGCTGAGTTTGCGGACTAAGGCACGGTCGGCCGCATCGCGCGTGAACGGGATCCACTCCGCGATCGCGTAGATCGCCACCGTCGTTGTCATAACGAGGATCGTCATCAGAGCCGCGATGCGGTCGACGATGCCGACGCGAACGCCCACGTTCGCTGCTGCACGTTTGTCGCCGCGCGCGAATTTGGCGAGGAAGTAGACCCTCGAGAATCCGTGCTCGAGCCACGCTCTAACGCGGTCCGCCGGCGTCTTCGTCGGCATCAGATCGGCAGCCATTGTCGCGCGAACGAGCGCGTCACACGTTTCGTCCGTTGCTTTTCTGAGCGTCGCGTGACGCGTGAGAAACGTATCGACGATGTCACGCGGCGTTTGCGGCAGCAGACCCTTCGGCAGCCCGAGAAGCGCGCCGCGGTAGAGCGTCAGCGCCACGTGCGCCTGTTCGTCCCGCGTAAACGCTGCGCCGGGCCGGCGCAGCGCGTTGAGCGAGAGCTGAAGGACAGGCAGCAGAGCCACCGGCATTTGGTCCGTTTGTGGAATGGGAATGCCGTACGTCTTGACGTCCCACTCACCTTCGCGGTGCAAGGCGTTGAATCGCACCATCGAGTGCATGAAGCGAACGACCGCGGCGGCCTTGAAGCCGGCGCCGTGGCGCTCGAGCGCGCCCGGTAAGAACGTCGTCGTGAAGAATGTCGCCGTCTCGTGAACGCGATGCGCGGCCGTCTTCGTCGAGAGCGTCCCGGTGACCGCCATCGGTAATGCCGAGTACTTGTTCATGAACGTTCCGATGAAACCGCCGCGAATTAAATAGGGCGAACGACTCGCGTAGCCATTGCGTTCGAGCCACGCACCGCGTTCGACGAGCGCCATGTCGATCCACGAGGGAGAGCGCTCCATGTCCTCGATGAGACGCGCGAGCTCAGGCGGTGCTTCGGGAACGCTCTCCACGCCGCCATCGCACGCCGCTTCGATCATCTCGGAGAGCTTCTTGAACCCGAGCACGGGTATGAGCGCGGCGTACGCGTCAGCCAGCGGGTCGCCATGCATCGTATAGGCCTTGATGAGCGCGACCAACTCTTCGTTGGCAAGCAGCTCGGCACGACGCGACAAGAATTCGGGAGCGAGCTCGGTGACGTCGTTGGGCGCGGCCGCAAAGCGCTCAGGCGTAATCGAGAAATCGACGCGGCCGTACATCGACGGTACCTGAGTGGCCTGCGCAGCGATGATCTCGCTCAGATCAGCGGCTGATGTCTGCATGACTTCCTAAATATCTATCATGCGATAGGATTTCTGTCAAGGGGCTGGAATCGAGGATGCCATGAGTGGCAACGGCTATCGGAAGAGCGAGGAGACTCGGCAGCGGATTCTCGCTGCGGCACTCGAGGCATTCGGAAGCAGCTCTTTCTCAGAGGCGACGACTCGGCAGATCGCCGATGCGGCGCGCGTGAGCCTGCCGGTCCTTCAGTACCATTTCGGCAGTAAGGAGGGTCTTTATCGTGCCTGTGCCGAGGCGATCGTGGAACGGTATCGCGAGCACATGGCGCCGATTGCGACAAGAGCGCGCGAGGCGCTACGCTCGAACGGCACCGCGGCAGCGGCGCGCAAGCATCTCAAGGTGATTGCCGGCGCGCTCGCGGGGTTCCTCATTGGTTCAAACGAGGTCAAGCACTGGGCGCACTTTGTTGGCAGGGAGTTGCGCGAGCCCGGTCCTGCGTTTGACATCCTGTACGAGAGTTTATGGAAGCCAGGCGTCGAGGTGACGGCACGCCTAATTGCACGCGCGCGCGGCATCCCGGAGAAAGATCCCGCTGCGCGCATTCACGCACTTCTTTTGATCTCGAGCCTACTGGCGTTTCAGTCGGGGCGAAAGATATCGCTACGCGTCATGCAGTGGTCGAAGATCGGTCCAAAAGAGCTCGCGATGATACGCTCGGCTCTCGACGCACAGATCGACGCAATAGGCGGTGGAGCGTAGCTAACGCGTGCCAGTTGCCTCCGAATACCAGCGCTCGAGATCGCGATGATAGTCGTCGAGAGCGGACTGATTCAAGTAGATCATGTGGCCAGACTGATAAAACCCGAAACTGATGTTTCGTTGCAGCTCCGGCGAGAGATTCAGGTGCTCGAGCGTGTACTTCGTCGCTAGCCACGGCGTTGCGAAATCGTAATATCCATTCGCGGAGAACACGCGCATCTTCGGATTGTCCGACATCGTCTGGGCAAGCTCGGGTGCGACGTTGATGTCGTTCTCGCCGTCCTGCCACGACCACAATCCATCCTGCTCGATGAGATCGTACGTGTCCGCCTTGTACGGAATCGGCGGATTATACTTCAGCGTATCGCGAAGATATTGGTTGACCGCCGACGTGTACGGCGCGTCCATTGCGTCGTCGCTCGCGTCGCCTTCCGGAAAGTCGTTCCCGGGATCGAGCGTGTGCACGGCAAACCGCGCGTCGTACCGCCCGAGTGTCTCCGCTTTGGCGCGCATGAGAGTGCCGAGAAAACGTCCGTACGGAATCATCAGATGCGAGTCCACGAGATACTGAACCGGTATCCCGATGTAGTCGTGGATCTGTTCGGCGATGAACCGCGTCTGCCCGGCGCTCATCGTGTCGCCGGCGAGCAACGCGTCGTAATACGTAGTCAGCGCGAAATGCGCGGCGCTCTGGATGAACGCCGTCTCGCTCCCGCGGTGCGGTACCATGTCGTGATACCACGCGGTTGCCGCCTCCGTGGGAAAATAAAAGACGTAACCCAGCGTGCCGTCGCCGCCAACCGCGGAGTCGATGTACGTCGCGTCTTGCGACCAATCGAGTTGGAAGTCGAGAATCGACGACTGCGAAACGATCCCGTTAAGCGCAACGCCGTCATTGAAGAGAATGGCTGAGAGCTCCGCCGAGCGCGGTGTGCCGTAGCTTTCGCCGAAGAGAAACTTCGGCGAGTTCCAGCGGTGAAACGCTGTGCAATAGCGTTCGATGAACTGCGCAAACGCTTGAGCATCTTGGCTTAGGCCAAAGAAGTCTTTCGGCGTGCCGACGCCCATGATGCGGCCGAACCCGGTATTCGGCATGTCAATGAAGACGAGATCGGTCTTGTTGAGAATTGAATCGTGATTCTCCACCCATTGGAATGGCGGAGAACCCGCAAGGGCGTTGCCCGCGGTTACCACGTGCTCGGGCCCGACCGAACCCATCAAGAGCCACATCGTCGAACTGCCGGGACCGCCGTTATAAAGGAACGTCACCGGTCGATGCGGGTCGTTGCCTACGGTGTATGCGACGTACGACATTCGCGCCGTGGGCTGATTTTGGTCGTTCTTAAGGGTGATCGTTCCGACGCGAGCAGTATACTCGATCGTCCTCCCATCGATGGAGATCGAGTGCTGCGTCACCGCATCGGGCGTATATGGCATCGAGACGTCGGTCGGCTTTGGCGTAGATTGCGATGGCGCGGCGGCTGTCGCAAGCGGCAGCGCAAGCAATATGGATATCGCGGCGACGCCCGCGAGATATCGAGATGTCAAGCGTTGGTTGCTCATTATTGGTGCAGCGCCTCGTCGTACCAGGCCTCGAGATCGCGGTGGTACGCGTCGAGTGCCGATTGATTGAGATAGACCATGTGGCCAGACTGATAGAATCCGTAGCTTACGTTCTTCTGGAGATTGGGCGGGAGATTCATGTGCTCTAGAGAGTACTGGGTTGCTAGCCACGGCGTCGCGAAATCGTAGTAGCCGTTTGCCGAAAAGACGAGCATCTGCGGATTTGCCGCCATCGTCTGTGCCAGCTCTGGCACGACGTTGATGTCGCCCTCGGCCTCCCGCCACGATCGCAGTCCCGCCTTGGCAATCAATGCGTAAGTGTTGTAGTTGTACGGCAGCGCCGGATCGTATCCGAGCGTGTCACGCAGATACTCGTTCACGGCCGTCGTGTACGGCGACGACATGGCGTCGTTACTGGCATCGCCGCCTGGCGTCGTTTCCTCCGGATCCAGCGTCGTCACCGTGAAGCGCGAGTCGTAGCGTCCTAACGTCTTGCCTTCGTCGCGCAAGAGTCCGGCGAGGAAGCGCGCATACGGCACCATGAGATGCTGCTCGACGAGATACTCCACCGGCAGCCCGATGTAGGCGTGCATCTGTTCGGCTATCGCTCGCGTCGCCCTGGGACTCAATGTATCGCCTTGCATGAGCGCATGGAGATACGACGTCATCGCGAAATTCGCCGCGCTTTGGATGAAGGCTTCCTCCGTTCCGCGACGTGGAACCATGCCGTGGTACCACGCCGTGGCGGCCATCGTCGGAAAGTAGAGAGCGTATCCGACGTTTCCGCCGCCGATCGCGCTGTAGAGGTACGGATAGTTCTGCGACCAGTCGAGGTGGAAGTCAAGGACGCTCGACTGCGAGACGATGCCGTTCAGCGAGATGCCTTGGCTGAAAAGCACCCACGAAAGTTCCGCCGAGCGTGGCGTGCCGTAGCTTTCGCCAAAGAGAAACTTCGGTGAGTTCCAGCGGTGGAACTTGGTGATGTAGTTTGAGATGAACTGCGCGAACGCGTCTGCGTCTTGTTCGAGGCCGAAAAAGTCTTGAGGCTTTCCCGCCCCGATAATACGGCCAAATCCCGTATTCGGCATGTCGACGAAGACGAGATCGGTCTTGTCGAGGATCGAGTCATGATTGTCGACCCAATGATATGGCGGCGATCCGGCAAGTGAGTCACCCGGCGTCATGACGTGCACGGGTCCAACGGAGCCCATAAGGAGCCACATCGTCGAGCTGCCCGGCCCGCCGTTATATAAGAAGGTTACCGGGCGATGCGGATCGTTACCGACGGTGTAGGCAACGTACGACATTTTGGCCGTCGGTTGGTTCTGAGCGTTACGCAGCGTGATCGTGCCGACTCGCGCGGTATATTCGATCGTTCTTCCGTCGATCTCGATCGAGTGTTCGCTGACCGCATCTGGTGGAAACTGCGCAGCGAGCGAGGGAACCGCGGGCTCCGGTGTCTCAACCGGGACGGCCGACGGCCGCGGTTGCGGCTGAGCCGCTGAGGCGGCCGTCCCTGCGATAAAAAGAAATACGATCGCGTATGCGAGCAAGCGTTTCAACGTTCGTCTATCTCCTCGTTGCACGGTACTTGAAAGCAGCGCCATTCCCTTCGCGGGCATCAGGGCACGTATCTTGGCACCCTGCTGGAACTACGCTCAATACGTCAGGGCGAGCAGAGCTTACCGGAGCCGCGTATCGTGACCGTCGGATGAAACTCTGTCTGCTCGGGCTGTTTGACGTAAAAGCGCCACGTCATCGCTGCGGTAGTTCCGTTTGGAAAGAGTGGATGCTCGGCCGTGACGTCATAGACGAACTGAACCGCTCTCCGATACGCGCCCGAGCGCGGGTCGCGTATTAGCGCAGGCGGCCATTCGGCCACTATTGCCCGGCCGTAGACCGCCGCGACGATAGGGCTCACTCCAGCTTCGACATGCACGTACAACGGCGCGACCAGGACGTCGTCCGAGGTATTTTCCAAGCGTACCGCCACGCTTACGTAATGAGACGATGGATTCCACGTCGGGGCTCCCGCGATCACCTGGATGCGGCTCGTAACATCACAGCTCTTCCCGTTTCGCGCGCTTGCGACGAGTGACTTAAGCTCCGCCTCATCCATGACGCGAATGGTGCTC
This sequence comes from Vulcanimicrobiota bacterium, assembly GCA_030038335.1. Classification (GTDB taxonomy): domain Bacteria; phylum Vulcanimicrobiota; class Vulcanimicrobiia; order Vulcanimicrobiales; family Vulcanimicrobiaceae; genus Tyrphobacter. The sequence continues at coordinate 1,397 of JASHPC010000152.1, read as the reverse complement.
GTGTATAACTGCCACGTCCCGTCACGAGCATCCGTCCAAAGCGGGTGGAAACGGCCGGCTGCATCGACCGTCATCGTCGCGTAGTCTCCTCCGATGGCACGTTCGTTATACGGGGAGGCGAACTCGATCGACAGCTGTGGGCCGTTGAATACCGCTGCTAGCGGCGTTGCGTCTAAGCCGCTTTCAGGGTGCGAGGTCGCCGCGGTCAGCCGGATCGGTCGACTGAACGTCTCGCCGCCATCTGCAGAGGCTGCAAAATAGATGTCATATCCTTTTGCGCCAACTGCATTACGCGCGTCGTACCACGACAGCCCGACGATGCCTCGCGTATTGATGGCGAGCATCGGTACTGCCTCGCGAATCAATCCATTGACGGAAGAAACGACGGGATAGACGGCTCGAGGCGCGCTCCAGGTCTCCCCACGGTTGTCGGAATGCGCGATGTAGATGACCTCACGTTTCGGCGTGTCGAACGTTGACCAAGCGTAGTAGAGACGATCCGGGTAGCGTCCTGATTTCGGAGATACGGCAAGCGCGCTGATGAAGTCGCGCAGAAAATCTCCACGAAGCATATCCTGCTCTCGTGGCAGCGGCAGCTGCCGGTTCTTGACGTGTCCTACGTTGCGATACGCAGAGAACGACTTGCCGCCGTCGGAGGAAACTACAACGCCAAAGTCTTGCAGCTTCCACGTATCGCGCGCTTGGTCGACGGGATAGAAGGTGCATGTGACAACGAGAGTTCCGTCGCTCATCACGACCGGAAGTGGATTCGCTCCAGCGGCCCAGCCGGGGCGATGACACGCCATCACTGGCGGACCGAAGGTTCGTCCACCGTCAGAGGAACTGACGACCTTGACGCCGTCGACGCCGATCTTTCGTGGATCCACGCCGCTGCTCGGATTGTAGCCCTTCGGAAGCGCGATGAATCCTTCGCCCTCGACGTAGAGACGCCCGGAGTACGCGCCGCCAGTCGTGTCGACGACAGCGTACTCTCGATCCCAGGAGGCGCCGCTTATCAGCGAGGACGCCCACGTTACGCCACCGTCATCCGTCCGATAGACTGTTAGACCGTTCTTGAAGTCATGCGTTATGAAATACGCAACGCCTTTGTCACCTGCCGCAATCGCGTTGTCCCAACCTCCGTTTGCAGTTTCAACCGGAAGCGGCACCGGGGACCACTGAGCACCCGCATCATGACTGTAATAGAGCTGCGCGGAAGTGGTATAAAGCGACCGGCCTGGATACAGGAGCTCCGATCCCGCGTATAGTGTGTCGGGATCCGTCGCCGATGCCGCAACCGGCGCCTCCATGTGCGGCACGTTGCCGTCGTGGCTAACGCGAACCGCGGGATCGGCGAAGATGCGCAGCGCGTTCATTCGCGTCTGCGCGAATGAACG
>JASHPC010000151.1 GCA_030038335.1 Vulcanimicrobiota bacterium | reverse complement strand
TGATGGTGCGATAGACCGACTTCTCGTTACCGGGGATCGGCGTTGCGCTCACGACGACGGTATCGCCGGCGACGATACGCAGCCGGTTGTGGTCGCGCACCGACATACGCGTGAGACCGCTCATCGGCTCGCCTTGTGAGCCCGTCGTCATGACGACGATCTGCTCGGGCGGCAACGCCTCGAACTCTTCGAGCTTCATCACGACTCCCGGCGAGACGCGCAGATGCCCAAGCTCCGTTGCAAAGTGCACGACGTTCTGGAGCGAGCGCCCGAGAAACGCGATGCGTCTTCCGAATCGTTCCGTCTGGTCGACGACTTGTTGAATGCGCGGCACGTTCGACGCGAATGAAGCAACGATGATTCGCCCTCGCGCACGAGCAAAGATTGCGGCAAAGGCTTCGCCGACGACTCGTTCTGAAAGCGTATGCCCCGGTCGCTCGGCGTTCGTCGAATCCGAAAGCATGCAGAGCACCCCTTCTTCACCGACGCGCGCGATGCCGGAGTAGTCTGCGGGCTTCCCGTCGATCGGCGTCTGGTCGAACTTGAAGTCGCCGGTGTGAAAGATCGTGCCGACTGGAGTGCGCAGCGCTAGCGCGCATGCACCCGCGACCGAATGATTCACGTGAATAAACTCTACGTCTATGCTGCCGAACGCGACGCGTTCTCCCGGCACGACCGTGCGAAAACTTGCGTCTCCGATCTTGTGCTCGCGCGACTTCGCTTTGATGAGCGCGATCGTCAGCGCCGTTGCGACGATCGGAGTCTCCGGAAACTCTTTGAGAAGATAAGGGATGCCGCCAATGTGATCTTCGTGACCGTGCGTCACGAGCAAGGCCCGAAGTTTCCCGGCGCGCTCCCGCACATAGCTGAAGTCGTTGATGACGATGTCGACGCCGTACATCTCTTCGTCGGGAAACATTAGGCCGCAATCGACGACGACAAGGTCGTCGTTCGTCTCGACGACCGTCATGTTGCGCCCGATTTCGCCGCAACCGCCGAGAGGCACGACGCGCACGTACGGCTCCGCCGGAGGCGGCGCCACGACCAGCGCCCTTGCCGCGGACTCGGATTCGCGTGAAAGATTCGTGGAGGTATCGCTCATGCTTGCCCTACGTCGCGTCCTTGCGGCGCTCTCTCTCTGCCTCCTCTTCGGAGGCAACGCTCAGGCGGCCGAACGCCATCGGCACGCCGCCCGGCACATCGAATCGCCGGACGATCTTTACTCACGCCGCGCACTGCGCCGCGCCCGTATCATTATCGAAATGCAGCTTCTCGAGTTACGCAAGCAGCGGTTGGAGTGTGTGCGCGGCGCTATTCTGCGCCGTCTGCCACGCGCGCTTCGGCCACGCGAAGGCGCTCGGCTGCCGGACCCTGAAACATGCAATAACCTTTTCTTGTAAGGGGGAGTGATGGACTCGACAAAAAGCGCCTCGGGCGGCGCTTTGCAAACCGTCATCGATACCATTGTTGCACCTAACGCCGCATTCGAACGCGTGCGCACGGCTTCGACGTGGGGTTGGGCCTTACTTATTGCGATCGTCGTAACGAGTGCAGCGCAGTACGTCATCGCGCCGACCGCCGTTCATGCATTTGAAGGTTCTTGGCCCGCAATGGTCGCGGCCAACCCACAGATGGCGCAACTGACTCCCGAACAGCAACAGCACGCCCTCGGCATGATTACGGCGTTCATGCCGTATGCATGGCTCGTTACTATCATCTGGGTACCCATCAGCGTGCTTGCCACGACGGTCGTGCTTCTCATTTTCAACGCAATTGGCCGTGGGTCGGGAACGTTCGAGTCGCTCTGGTCAGCCGTCGCGAACATCTACGTACCCTGGGCTGCCATCGGCGGCATCGTGCTCGCCATTATCGTCCACATGAAGGGGGAGAGCGCTTTTAACTCGGTGCAGAGCGTGCAGTTTGCTACGCCATCGCTCGCCTGGATCGTGCCCACGGCGAACGTCAAGGTTGCCGCCTTTCTAGGCTCCCTGAGCGTCTTCCAAATTTGGGCAGCCATCCTCGTCTATCTGGCGATGCGCGTTACTGCCAGAGTCAGCGTCGCGCCGGCGACCTTCGCTGCACTCGTCGTTCCTCTCGCCGCGGCAATCGTCGCCGCCGCTTCCGCGCGATAGCCGGTGCGGCCGGCGCTCGTCGCTATCGCAACGGTCGTCGCTGCGATGACGCTTCCTGCGGCCGCCGCTGCGCAACAGCCGATGACGCTGCAAGAGGCGGTGCGCTACGCAATAGCGCACGACGCCGGCGTAGCCGCGAAGTACGCCAGCGTCGCACAGCAGGAGCATGCGGTAGCGACGCAAGAGGGCTTGACGTTCCCGACGGTCAGCGCATCGCTCCAAAACATCCTTCAGAAGCAGTCGAACTACGGCGGCATCTACGAGCTCATCGGCGCGGAACCTCAGGCGACTTTTAGTCAAAATACCGCGCAAGTCGGAATCGCGAACTACACGCTCAACACTGGCGGCCTGGGCCTGATACAGCTCGCGGCTGCGAACGCAACGTTGGCGTCGGCACGTGAAGATATGAAGCGAGCGCAGGATCTCGTGGCAAGCACGGTGACGAACGCGTTTTTCGACGTCGCGCAGAAGGAATCGATCGTCGCGCTCGACCGCTCGGATCTCTCGTACCAGAACGCACTCGTCAACGCGGCTCGGCTCAAGGCAAAGGCCGGCGCGACGGCAGGCGTTGATGTGCTTCGTGCACGCGTTGCGCAGGCCAAGAGCGCTTCGACGCTCGTCGGCGCCAAGGCCGACGCCGACAACGCGCGCGAGATGCTCGCTCATGACGTTGGCGTCCCGCTCGACACGACGTTTGCGATTCCGCAGGAGATTCCCGAACCGGCGCTGCCGCAGGGCTCGATCGATACGCTCGAGAGTATCGCGATGGTCGAGCGACCCGACGTCGTCTCGGCGCGCAAAGCGTTGCTGAGCGCGAACGAAACGCTGCGCGGGTGGTCGCGCGAGCTCTTCCCTTCGTTGCAAATCGAGGCAAGCATGGGTAACCAATACTCGCCTACCGAGTCGGTCGAGATTCAGCAAGAGCTCGATGAAGAGATCGCGGAAGAGAACCAGCAGCGCTCGCTCTTCGGGCTGACTCCGCTTCCCTATCCGATGGTGCCGCGGGGCAGCCCCGGCTTTTGGCAGGTCGGCGTGACGAGCACGTTTTCTCTCCCGCTCGTCGACTACGGACAGCGGCATACCGAGCACGTGAGTGACGAAGCGCAGGTGACGGCGGCGGAAGCATCGCTCAGCCAAACGATATCGCAGGCGCAAATCGACGTTCGCCAGCAGTATCGCGCGGCGCAGACCGCGCAGGCGCAGTTGAGCTACGCGAAGGACGAGGCGCGCTTGGGTACCGAATCTGCTCGCATCGCGCAGCTTCAATATCGCAACGGCGTGATCGCGCTCGCGGACGTTTTTCAAGCGCAGCAGACGTCGGTGCAAGCGCAGACCGATTTGATCGACGCTCGCGTGCTCTACGTCGACGCCATCGTCGCACTGCGCGTCGCAATCGGCACCTACGACCCGAACAGCGCCGTAGCCGATCTATAAGGAGGATTCCCACACCGCATGCGTCAGCGAAATCTGCTCATCGTCCTCGCCGGGCTCGTCGCGGTAATCCTCATCGCTGTCTTCTCCCGTGGCGGCCGGCAGCCGGGGATTCCCGTAAACACGGTTGTCGTCAAGCCTGGTCCGTTCGTCGTCAAGCTCGCCGAGAACGGGGTCGTCATGAGCCCGCGCTCCGAAGTCGTGCCCACGCTCGTCGCCGGAAATTTGCAGAGCCTCGACGTCCGCGAAGGCGAGAGGGTCGTCACGGGACAGCTGCTCGCGACCGTTTATAATCCAACGCTTTACTATCAGGCTGCCGGATCGCAGGCCGATTATCAGTCCTCCGCGTCCAACGTCGGCACCGCGCGAATCAACGAGCGCAACGCGCGCGTGCAGTATCAAGCGCAAGTTGACACCGCGAAGTCAAGCCTCGATCTCGCGCAGCGCATTTACGACGAAGACGTGACGCTCTTCAATAATCAAGCGATCTCGCGCAACCAGCTCGACAGCGACCGTGCCAAGCTCGACCAGGCGCGCGTCGCATACGATCAGGCGGTGGAGCAGCTACGGCTCGGCGCAGTCTCCGGGTACGGCGTCGACAGCGTTCAGTACGCCGAGGCGACGGCTCGAAAAGCGGCAATCGTCAACGCGCAAAATCAGCAGCAGCTTGGATTCACGCGCGTCACGGCGCCGTTTGACGGCGTCATCCAAAGCATTGCGTCGGATGCAAGCGATCCACTGCGAACGATTCGCGTGGGCTCTGCCGTTACGCAAGGACAAGCACTCTTCACGATCGCCGCGAACGATCGCTACGTCGTGCGCGCGGAAGTCGACGAGCAGGACGTCATCAATGTGAGCGTCGGCCAGCGCGTGCAGGTTACCGGCGAAGACTTCCCGGGATATACGATCGTCGGGCGCGTCTCGCAAATTTCGCCGATCGCGACGAAGTCGAGCGATACCTCGAGTACCGCAAAGCAAGTTTTGACGACGGTCCGGCTCGAGACGTCACCAACGTTTCTCAAAGATGGCATGAACGTCGACGTCGATATTCTGACGACCGATCTCTCGCACGCGATCTCCGTGCCGAACGGCGCCGTCGCCACGGAAAACGGACAGTCCTACGTCTACGTCGTGCAAAACGGCGTTGCGCGTCGCAGGGCCGTGAGCGTTGGAGCCGTGGGCGATACGAACACGCTCGTGCGCTCCGGGCTCTCCGCTGGCGACCGTGTCGTCACGCAGAAATATCCCGGTGTAACCGACGGCACGCAAGTGCATCCAACGTCGAGTCCGACCCCGCTTCCCATCTCCACGTAGGCACGTGGATCGACTGCTCGCATATCTCAACGAAGCGGCGGTTTCGCTCTGGCGCAACCGCGTTCGCTCTCTGCTGACGATGCTTGGGATGATCATCGGGAGCGCGTCGATCATCACGGTCTTCGGTATCAGCCGCGCGGCGACGAGCGGCATCGCGAGCACCTTCGGGTCGTTCGGCACGTTCCCGGTCGTCGTCAGGGCGGATCCCGCGCAAGACTATCCGTCGATCGCGCAGATCCACTACTCCGACGTTCGTTCCGTCGCGCTGGCGCTGCAGAGCATCACGCCGTGGGTCTTCCCAGAGTGGAACCGCACGTACTTGACGACCTTCGGAAACGTGCGCGACTATCCGACTGTGGGCTCGGCAAGCGGTTTCCACGACGACGGCCTCACGATGGAGCAAGGGCGCAAGCTCACGCAGCACGACGTCGACACGGCGGCACACGTCGCCGTCATCACGGCCGACCTGGACACCGAGTACTTCGGCAACGGTAACGCGATTGGAAACTACCTGCGCATCAACGGGGGACGCTATCGCGTCGTCGGGGTCTACGCGAACATCAAGGGATCGTTCCTCAACGCACTCGTCGGCAGCAGCACCGTCGCGGTTCCGTACACGACGTTCCATCGCGATCTCGATCCCTCGCCGCCCGATTACATCCTCATCTACGCGCCCACCGGCTTTCAGAATCAGGCCGGGAAGCTCGCGGTCGCAGCGCTGCAGCGCATCCACGGAAGCGACGCGAGATACCAGATCCAGAATACCTCTGATTTGCTCAACGCGTTTGAAAGCGTTCTCAACATCATCGGCACCGGACTAGCAGCCATCGGAGGTGTCGCGCTCGTCGTCGCGGGGATCGGGATCATGAACATCATGCTCGTCTCCGTCACGGAGCGCACGCGCGAGATCGGAATTCGCAAGGCCGTCGGCGCCAGCAGGCGCGACATCGCGTTGCAGTTTCTCATGGAGTCGATCGTCCTCGCACTGCTCGGAGGAGGAGTTGGCGCCGGGATCGGCATTCTCGTCACGATCGGCGGCGCGTGGCTTCTATCGAAGCAGCTTGGCGAGATGCTCATCCCGTACGTGCTCATCGTGAGTCTCGCCGTCGGGTTCTCGATCCTCGTCGGCGTCCTCTTTGGCACGTATCCCGCGCTGCGCGCGGCGCGTCTCGATCCTATTGAGGCGCTTCGCGCATGATGTACGCGGCGGAAGCCTGGCGCGTGCTGATGGCCAATAAGCTGCGCTCGCTCCTTACCGTGACGGGCCTCATCATCGGCGTCGGAGCGGTCGTCGCTATTTTGGTACTCGGCAAGAGCATGGGCGGCGCGGTGGACGCGGCACTGGTCAACGTTGCCGACAACTCGTTCATCGTCTATCCGAATCCGACGCAGCGTAACGTTCAGTCGGCAGCGATTCGCCTGAGCGATCTCACGGCGGTACAAGCTTCGACGCCCGGAATCGTGAGTGCGCTGCCCATCGGCTTCCAAAGCGACCTCGTGCGTGCGGGCCACGTTCAGGCGCGCTATAACATCTCGCCCGACGGGCCGATTCCCTTTAACACGACGCCGTTACTCTATGGGCGCGACTTCACTGAGGCCGACATCGCGGCGTCGACGCACGTGTGTGTCATCTCGAATGCCGCTTACCAACGGCTGTTTCCCGCCGGCGGAGATCCGACGGGCAGCGACCTCTATGCCGGCTCACAGCGATACGTCATCGTCGGCGTCCTCCAGCCGCCGCATCATGGGTTCATTAACGCGTCCTTCGGAGGCGATATTTCCATCCCGTGGACGACGTACGTCGCGACGTACGTGCATGGATCGACGGTCTTTGCGGGACGTTTCGTAGCGCAGAATCCCGCCGATATTCCTCAGCTCGAACTCTCCGTCATCAACCTGCTACGCACACGGCACGGCGGCTCGACGAGCATGGAATACCAAACCTTCGACAAAGCGCGGATCACGCAAGGAATCAATGGAGTCTTCAACGCGATGACGCTGATCGTCGCGCTTATCGGAGCCGTCTCGCTCGTCGTCGCCGGCATCGGCGTGATGAACATCATGCTCGTCTCCGTTGCCGAACGCACGCGCGAGATCGGCGTGCGCAAGGCAATCGGCGCGCGCGCCGGTCAGATTCTCGCGCAGTTCTTTATCGAGTCGCTCTTGCTGTGCGGTTCCGGCTGCGGGATAGGCCTCGTCATCGGGCTCGCGATCGGACAGGCGGTCAACCAGTTTGCGATCGTTCGTCTCACGGGATCGATTGCACCGATTCCGTGGCTCATGGCGGTCGGTGTTGCAGCCGTCTTCGCCGCCGTCGCTGCGCTCGCGTTCGGCACGTATCCCGCGTATCGCGCATCAAAGCTCGACCCCATCGAGGCGCTGCGCTATGAATAATGCGCCTGCAGTCGTCGACTTGCACGAGGTGACGAAGTCGTACGTCACAGGGTCGATGGAGCTCGAAGTACTCCACGGCGTCGATCTTGCCGTCAAGCGCGGCGAATATGTCGCGGTCATGGGTCCCTCCGGATCAGGTAAGTCCACGCTCATGAATCTCATCGGTTGCCTCGACCGGCCGACGCGCGGGCGGTATCTGCTCGACGGTACCGATGTGTCCGCTCTCGACGACAATGCTCTCGCGGAAATCCGCCTGCGCAAGCTCGGCTTCGTCTTTCAAGGCTTCAACTTACTCGGAAGAGCCGACGCTATCAGCAACGTGGCGCTGCCTCTCTTCTACGCAGGGATTGGCACGCGCGAACGCCGGCAACGCGCGACGGCGGTCTTGACGAGTCTGGGGCTCTCGGACCGCCTCAACTATAGGCCGACGCAGCTCTCGGGCGGCCAGCAGCAG
>JASHPC010000150.1 GCA_030038335.1 Vulcanimicrobiota bacterium | reverse complement strand
CGTGCACCTCCACGAGCGCGTCGAGCTGAAACCGCTCCGTCTCCGCGAGGCATTCTGCGAGCGCCGAGTCGTCGAGCGCCGCCACGATGAGAAGCACTGCGTCCGCGCCGTAGGCCGCCGACTGCGCGACCGCGTAGCGATTCGGAAGAAAGTCCTTCCGGAGGATCGGACGCGAAGAAGCGCCACGCACGACGTCGAGAAAGGAAAGTTCCCCGAGAAAATACTCGGGCTCCGTCAGTACGCTAATCGCGTCGGCGGCGCCGTCGTAGGCGTGCGCGATCTGATGCGGATCGAAGTTGCGCGCGATGAGCCCTGCCGAAGGCGAGGCGCGTTTTACCTCCGCAACGATCGCCGTTCCGTCGGCTTCGCGCAGCGCGCGCAGAAACGCTCGCCGCTCATGCATTCTCGCGGTCGCGCGGCGGCGAACTTCTTCGTACGGCTCCGCATGCTCGGCGATCATGAAGCGCGCGGCCGACTCCGTGAAGATCCGGCGCAGAACGTCAGCCATGGGCGATCTCCCGCGCGCGTTCGAAGACGCGCCATGCCTCTCCGGCCCAGAGCAGCTCGCGCGCTGCGCGGAACGCGCCTTCGAGCGTCGAGTGCGTGCCAGTCGACGTGAGCGCTACAGCGGCGTTCAAGGCGACGACGTCGGCGCGCGGCGAGCGTTCGCCTCTGAGAATCATCGTGAACGCCTCGAGGCATGCCTCTGCGGAAGATCCCGCGAGATCTCTGGGCGTCGCGCGAATGCCGAGTGCTGAAGGATCGACGTCGACGCTTCGCAGCCCATCACCGAACTCCACGATGCGCGAGATTCCCTCACCGGCGAGTTCGTCCATGCCGCTGGCGCCATGAACGACGGCACCGCGCGTTCCGAGACGTTCGAGCACCTCCGCTACCATCTCGGCCACGCGTACCTGCGCGACGCCGACGACGACATGGGTCGGGTTCGCAGGATTCGTCAGCGGCCCGAGAAGGTTGAAGAGGGTTGGCACGCCGAGCTCCTTGCGAACCGGCGCAACGTGGCGCATCGCCGGATGATAGTGCGGCGCGAAGAGAAATGCGAAATGTGCCTCGCGGAGCATGCGCACGCACCGCTCCGCGGAAACGTCCAGAGGAAGACCTGCGGCTTCCAGCACGTCCGCGCTGCCGCAGATACTCGATGCGGCGCGATTTCCGTGCTTCGCAACCGGAAGGCCTGCAGCCGCGACGACGAGCGCAGCCATGGTCGAGATGTTAATCGTCCCGGAGCCATCGCCGCCCGTGCCGACGACGTCGACGAGAACGGGAAGATCGTGCTCGACGCGCAGAGCCCTTTCGCGCATCGCCAGCGCCGCTCCGGAGAGTTCATCGCGCGCTTCACCTCTCGCCGCAATCGCGACAAGAATTCCAGCCGCAAGCGACGGACCGATCTCACCGTCGCAAATGGCACCTACGAGGCGCGCTGCATCCTCTTCCCCGAGCCTTTCCCCGGCGATGAGACGATGCAGCAGCGACGCGTAGGAAACTACCTGACCAACTCCAGCATGGAGAGTTCGGCGGCGTCTCCGTTGCGCACGCGCGTCTTCGTAATACGCGTGTAGCCGCCGGTTCGTCCCTTGAGTCCGGGCGCTATCTGCTCGACGAGCTTCTTCACGACGGCTGGCTCCGTCACGTACTCGGCAACACGCTTACGCGATGCGAGGTCGCCCTTCATCGCCGTCGTTATGAGGCGCTCGGCGAGCCTTCCGACTTCCTTCGCCTTCGTCGACGTCGTCTCGATCTTCTCGTGCTTGAAGAACGACGTCGCCAAGTTGCGCAGAAGCGCTCGCCGGTGTCCGTCGGTGCGCGAGAGTCTCTTGTACGCGATCTGATGCGGCATCGATTCTCCCTTTCGATTGCCTAGGATTGCCGCAGGGAGAGCCCACGTTCCGCGAGCACCTGCTTGATCTCGTCGAGCGATTTCTTTCCGAAGTTGCGCATCTTCATGATCTCGTCTTCGCTCAGATCGAGGAGCTCCGATATCTTCGAGATGCCGGCGCGCTTGAGACAGTTGAACGAGCGAACGGAGAGATTGAGCGTCTCAACCGGGACGTCCCACTCGTTAGGAGGCGTCTCCGGAAGCGGCTCCGAGCGGTCGGTGAACGAGACGAAGAGATCGAGCTGCTCTTGCGCGATGCGCGCCGCCGCAGCGAGTGCCTCCTCGGGCGAGATCGAGCCGTTCGTCTCGATCTCGATCGTCAAGCGATCGTAATCGACGCTCTGACCGACGCGCGTGTCGTCGACGCTGAAGTTCACCTTTCTCACCGGCGAGAACATCGAGTCGAGCGGAATGAGTCCGATCATGTGCTCGACGTTGCGCTGGCGATCGGCCATCACGTAGCCGCGCCCCTTTTCGACGCCGATCTCCATCGAGAGCTTTGCGTCTTTCGACGTCAGCGTCGCGAGGTGGTACGACGCATCGAGGATCTCTACGTCCGCGTCGGGAGCAATGTCGCCGGCAGTGACGTCCCTCTGGCCCGAGGCGTTCAGCGTGAGCACTTTCGGCTCGTCGCTGTTCATCTTCACGGGCAAGCCTTTGAGGTTGAGCATGAGCGCGATCGTGTCCTCAACCATACCGGGAATGGTCGAGAACTCGTGTAACACGCCGTTGATCTTCATATACGTCACGGCGGCGCCAGGAATGGAGCTCAGAAGGATGCGACGCAGCGCGTTTCCGAGCGTGATGCCAAAGCCGCGGTCGAGGGGTTCGACGATGAACTTCGCGTAGTTCTCGCGCCGTTCACGAATCTCGATGCCGGCGCCGACGGGTGCTTCCAGGGTAGTCATTGTTGTATTCGGGGTCCTTTGTACCGCTTACGTTATCCGGCCGCGAATCCCCGATCCACGTCCGATCCTACGCCTAGCGGCAGAGAGTGTGTGAGAAGCCTGCGCGGCCCCTAGCGAGAGTAATATTCGACGATGAGCTGTTCGTCCACGGGCGTGTCGATGTGCTCGCGAGCGGGCAACTGCAGAACCTTTGCGATATGCTCCTGCTCGTTCCATTCGAGCCAGTCGGGCGGGCGGCGATTGCGTGCCTGCTCGAGATTCGCTTCGAAGACGGGCGACTTCAGACTGCGTTCTCCCACCGTGACGACGTCGCCGGGTTTCACGATATGCGACGGCACGTTGACGATCTTTCCGTTGATACGGAAGTGGCGATGCGTGACGAGCTGTCGCGCCTGCGCACGGCTCGCGGCAAGGTTGAGACGATAGACGATATTGTCCAAGCGGCGTTCGAGCAACTGCAAGAACGTTCTGCCGGTCTGGCCCGGAACGCGCGCCGCCTCGCGAAAGTAGTTCTCGAACTGCGCTTCGTGAACGCCGTAGTAACGGCGCATCTTCTGCTTCTCGCGCAGTTGACGGCCGTACTCGGAGACTTTCGTGCGCGCTTTTCCGGCGGTCTTCTGTCCGGGTGCCGTACCGCGGCGTTCGACGGCGCACTTACGCGAGAGGCAACGGTCGCCTTTGAGAAAGAGCTTGATCTTTTCACCCGTCTTGCTCGCTGCGGTCTCGCGACGGCAGAGGCGGCAAACGGGACCTGTGTATCGCGACATTAGACGCGACGCCTCTTCGGTGGCCGGCAACCGTTGTGCGGAATCGGCGTGACGTCCTTGATGAGCGTGATCTCGAGTCCCGCAGCCTGCAGCGAACGTATCGCGGCCTCGCGCCCGGCGCCTGGACCCTTGACGAGCACTTCGGTCGTCTTCAACCCGTGTTCCATCGCCTTGCGGGCAGCGGCTTCTGCAGCCATCTGCGCTGCGAAAGGCGTCGACTTTTTCGAGCCCTTGAAACCGAGATTTCCGGCTGAGGCCCATGAGAGCACGTTTCCGTGTGCGTCGGCGATCGTGACGATCGTGTTGTTGAAGGACGCGTGAATGTGGGAGACGCCCGATTGGACGTTCTTAACTTCACGCTTGCGGCGTGTTTTCGTTTGCTTTTTGGCAGCCAAAAAAGAAAAACTCCAGAGGAGGGCAGTATGCCGCGAGCGCCAGTGAGAGGCCGGCGCCAAGAGCCTATGCTACCCCAGCCGGGGCCTTGGGTCAACCCTGAGGGTAGCTTTGAGGGGGAGTCCTTCCGAGCTCCCCCTCTTGGCTTGACCTACCTAGAACTTGATTCCGATACCAGCGTAGGGTCCATTCATCGTCCAAGGGGATGGGTCGTTTGCATTGGGCGCCGTAGCGCTACTGCCGAGCCATCCTAGATCGACGAAGATCGGGCCGTGGCCGATGACGTACGTCAGGCCTAGTTGGTACTTGAGAACGCGGTAGGCAAGCTCGTACGGAGGCCCAGGCGTTCCCGTGTACGTTCCGGTGACGTTCGGATAATACCAAGCGCTGCCGTATACCGAGAACGCTTGGTCGAGGTCTGGCAGCTTCTCGGCTCCGAAACCCCATCCGCGCAAGTTCGGATAGCCGTAGTTGTTTGACTCCCAGAGGTAGCCGACGCCTAAGTAGATACGTGGCTTCGCGACACGAA
>JASHPC010000149.1 GCA_030038335.1 Vulcanimicrobiota bacterium | reverse complement strand
GCGTGGTTCATCTTCATGATCCACGTGCAGCTGCCGAACGTCAATCAACCGGCGTGGCAGCAGCTTCTCTCGCAGGGCGCCTTCATGAACCTGCTCGGCTTCCTCTCGGGAGGCGCGCTGCAGCGACTTTCGATCATCGCGATGGGAATCACGCCGTTCATCAACGCGTCGATCATCATGCAGCTGATGACGGTCGTGTTGCCGCAGCTCGAAGAGCTTGCGAAGAAAGGCGGCGAGGAAGGCCGCAAGAAGATCAGCCAGTACACGCGCTGGCTCACGATCGTGCTCGCAACCGTTCAGGCGACGTTCATGGCCAACTACATGCGCGCGAGCGGCGTCTTTTACGATCACAGCGTGGGATATCTGCTCTTCGCGATCATAGCGATGGTTGCGGGTACGCTCTTCCTGATGTGGCTCGGAGAACAGATCAGCGACCGAGGGATCGGCAACGGCGTCTCGCTCATCATCTTTATCGGCATCGTCCTACGGTATCCGACGTACGTTGCGCAGACGTATTCCACTGCGTCTCAGGGCGGCGTCAGCCTCGCCAACCTCGTCATCTACATCGCCGTCGCGATCGTCATCATCATCTCGATCGTCTTCCTCTATCAAGGTCAAAGGCGTGTGCCCGTGCAACAGGCGCGGCGCGTGGTCGGCCGTAAGATGTTCGCTGGGCGATCGACGTACATTCCGTTGCGTCTCAACAACGCCGGCGTTATCTCGATCATCTTTGCGATCTCCATTCTGCTGCTTCCGCAGCAAGCGCTCTCGTGGTTCAACCGGGGAGGCGCGGCACACGGTGCGCTCGGTTCGGTCTCGAGCTGGCTTCAGACGTATTTTGCGCCGAACAGCGCGCTCTATAATCTCGTGTACTTTCTGCTGGTCGTCGTCTTTACGTTCTTCTATAGCTCAGTCGTGCTCAATACGCGCGACGTCGCCGATAACCTCAAGAAGAGCGGATCCTTCATCCCGGGAATTCGACCAGGTCAGCCAACCGTCGATTACCTCAACAAAATTCTCTATCGGATCACGACGGCCGCAGCGATCTATCTCGGCTTGCTCGCCGTGCTCCCGGGAGCGCTCCAGCAAGGGTTGAGCGTCACGACGTTCTATCTCGGCTCGACGTCGTTGCTCATCGTCGTCGGCGTCGCGCTCGACACGATCAATCAGATCGAAGCGCGTTTGGCGATGCGCGACTACAAAGGCTTTATAAAGTGACTGCCGGTCGCGCCGCGACGCCGCGAGTCGACGTGATCTTCTTCGGCGCGCCCGGTGCCGGGAAGGGAACGCAAGCGCAGATCCTTAGCGCGCAGTACGGCTACCGACAGATTTCGACCGGCGATCTGCTGCGCGACAACATCCAGCAGGAGACCGCTCTCGGCCACGCGGCCGCGAGCTTCATGCAGCGCGGCGAGCTCGTTCCCGACGATCTCATCGTCGAGATGGTGAAGGATAACTTGCCACCGGCGGATGCCGGCGTGCTCTTCGATGGATTTCCGCGCACGGTCGAGCAGGCAAAAGCGCTCGACGACCTCTTGCAGAGCGAAGGTCGAGGTCTTCCGCGCGCTATTTACTTCTACGTTCAGCGCGCGGCGCTCGAAGAGCGGCTTCTCGGACGCTGGACGAATCCGCGTACGGGGCGCGTCTATCACGAGCGCTTCAACCCGCCCAAACGCGATCGCGTTGACGACGACGACGGCGGGCCGCTCATTCAGCGGGAAGACGATCGGCCCGAGATCGTCGGGCATCGCTTGGACGTTTTCGAGCGGCAGACGATACCACTGATCAAGTACTATGATGTCGCCGGGTCGCAGCGTTATTTGAAGATCGACGCAGCGCGACCCATCGCAACGGTAACGCGGGAGCTTCTCGACGCACTGGAGTCCGCCCCGGCGGTGAGGACGTCATGATCGCGCTGAAATCGGCACGCGAGGTCGAGACGATCCGCCGGAGCGGAAAGATCACGAGCGCCGTGCTAACGGAGCTCATGCAGCGAGCCAAGGCGGGCGTGAGCACCGAAGAGCTCGATCGATTTGCCGAGCGAACCATTCGCGAGCGAGGCGGGACGCCGACGTTCAAAGGCTATAGGGGATTTCCGGCGTCGATCTGTGCGTCGGTGAACGGAGAGGTTGTACACGGCATTCCCGGCTCGTACGTGTTGCGGGATGGCGATCTGCTATCAATCGACATCGGCACGACGCTCGACGGATTTGTGAGCGACAGCGCCGTGACCGTCGCCGTCGGAAATATCTCGGCAGTCGCTCGGCGATTGCTCGCCGTGACCCAGGAGTGTCTCACGCTTGGAATCGCCGCGGCGAAGAGCGATGCGCACGTTGGCGACATCGGCGCCGCGGTCCAGGAACACGCCGAGAGCAACGGGTTCGGCGTCGTGCGGGAGCTCGTCGGTCACGGCGTGGGACGCGAGATGCACGAGGAGCCGAACGTTCCGAACTACGGACGCCGCGGCGCCGGACCGAGGCTCCGCCCCGGTCTCGTCATCGCCATCGAGCCGATGATCACCGAAGGCAGCCCCGACGT
>JASHPC010000148.1 GCA_030038335.1 Vulcanimicrobiota bacterium | reverse complement strand
TCATTGAGGTCGAAACGCGTCTTTTACGCGATCGAAGAACGACGGCTCTTCTCCGTGATCGCCGCCCTCGCGCGCGAACTCTTCGAGCAAATCGCGCTGCCGCTTCGTCAGTTTTGCCGGAACGGCGACTCTCACGGTGACATGGTGGTCACCGCGATGCGAACCGCGCACGGACGGCATTCCCTGTCCGCGTAGGTGCAGCGTCGTCCCCGCCTGCGTTCCCGGTGGAATCGTGAGCGCGATCTCTCCCCCGAGCGAAGGCACGTCTATCGTCGCACCGATGGCCGCTTGCGTGAACCCGATGGGCACGTCGACGAACGTGTCGAGGCCTTCACGACGAAAGCGCGGGTGCGGTGCGATCGTAAGGTACACGTACAGATCGCCGACGGGACCGCCGTGGGTTCCCGCTTCACCTTTTCCGGCGACACGAATGCGAGATCCCTCGTCGACGCCGGCAGGAACTTTTACAGAGAGCGCGCTGCGAACGCGCAAGCGCCCTTCGCCTGCGCACGCATCGCATGGTTGCGAAACGACCTGTCCTTCACCGTTACACGTCGAGCATGTCGTTTGCGTGACGAACTGTCCGAGCGGCGTCTGTCGAGCAGTACGCATCATTCCGGAGCCACCGCAGCGCGTGCACGGTACAATCAGGCTTCCAGGACGCGCACCCGAGCCTTTGCACGTATCGCACTGCGCGAGGTGGTCGTACGAAATCTCTTGGGTAACACCGGAAAACGCCTCCTCCAGCGTGATCTCTAAGTCGTAGCGCAGATCCGCACCGCGGCGCGGTCCGGCTCGCCGTTCCGTAGCACGCGCGTCGCCGAAGAACATGTCAAAGATGTCGCCGAAGCCGCCCGCTCCGAAGTTGCCGAAGCCGAAGTCTCCCATGACGCTTTCGTCGACGCTTCCGAAACGATCGTAGTGTGCGCGCTTCGAAGGATCCGAAAGCACGGCGTAGGCTTCGTTTATTTTCTTGAAGCGTCGCTCGGCGGCGGCTTTGTCGTCCGCAACGTCCGGATGATACTTGCGCGCGAGGTTACGATAGGCACGCTTGATCTCGTCCGGGCTAGCGTTCTTCGTGAGCCCGAGTGTTTCGTAGTAGTCGGTCGTCGGCATTAGTAGTCGTTAGACGACCTTACCGGATCTCTGCGTCCGCAAGACGGCGCGATAGCGAGTCGGCGGTCCCGGACGCGAGAGCGAGCAACCGTGCGTAGGGCATGCGCCGTGGACCAAGGATCGACAGCATACCAATCGCGCTCGGTCCAAAGCGATACGGCACCGTCACGACGGAGAGATCGGCAAGCTCTTCGTTACCGAGCTCGTGACCGATCTTGACGCTCGCGCTGTCGCTTTCCATCGCATCGGCAACGATATCGTACAGGGTACGTTGTTCCTCCACGATGCGCAGAATCGAACGCAGCTTGCGAACGTCGGCGAACTCGGGCTGATCGAGAAGATTCTGTGCTCCTGCGGCGGCGATTTCCGGAACCTCGCTCGCGCGCGCGCTCTGCAGCGCGCCGACGACGGCCCCCCGAAGGTCGTCGCCGAGCCCGAGCTCGGCCACGACGGCCGCGACGTCGGACTCCAACACCTCGCTCATAAGGCGGCTCGCACATCGCGCGTTGAGCGCGCTCGACAACCGCGTCAACTCCTCCGCAGAGGCGTCGCGATTCAACTCGAAGAGGCTCTGCGCCGAAACGCCGTAGGATGTGACGACGATAGCCACGCCTGTGCGCGGTGCAATCGAGATCAGCTGAACGTGCTTGAACGTTTGCGTGCCACTCTGCGGCTTCGTGACGAAAGCGAGGCTCTTCGACAAACGCCCCAGCAGGCGCGTTGTCTGATCGATGAGATCGTCGAGCTCGCGGCTCGCCTCGTGAAGATCGTCACGGATGCGACGGCGATCGGCCGGCGTCAGCGACTCTGGTTGCATGAGCTCGTCGACGTACGTGCGATACCCCGCGTCGGAAGGAACGCGACCGGCGGAGGTGTGCGGTTGCACGAGGTATCCACCGGCTTCGAGCTCGGCCATCTCGTTGCGCACGGTAGCGGAGCTCACGCCGAGATTGTACTTCTGCGTAAGCGTTTGCGACGCGACCGGCTCCGCCGTCGCGACGTATTCATAAACGACTGTCGCGAGGATATACGCCTTGCGATCGTCGAGCGGGGGTTGCTTCATCCGTCCTATATTAGCACTCCAGAGCCAGGAGTGCCAAAGGGTCCTCGGAAACTTCCCGCCTATGAACACCGCGCACGCTATCGAGGCTCTCTTCCAGGAAAGTCGCCGGTTCTCGCCGCCAGCCGAATTTGCGGCACAAGCGAACGCCCAGCCGGGCATCTATGACGAAGCCGACCGCGACACCGATGCTTTTTGGGCCTCGTGGGCTCGCAAACTCGAGTGGAGCAAGCCGTTCACGAAGATCCTCGATTGGAAGGAACCCTTCGCGCGCTGGTTCTACGATGGCGAGCTGAACGTTTCGGTGAACTGCCTCGACCGGCACGTGCGCGCCGGTAAGGGCGACAAGATCGCCTACTATTATGAAGGCGAGCCGGGCGACCGGTGGACGATCACGTACCGGCAGCTGCTCGATGACGTGTGCCGCTTCGCAAACGGCCTGCGCAAGCTCGGCGTGAGACGCGGGGACCGCGTCGCGATCTACATGGGCATGATTCCGGAGCTTCCCGTCGCGATGCTCGCCTGCACGCGCATCGGTGCCGCGCATTCGGTCATCTTCGGCGGATTCTCGCCGGATTCGATCGTCGACCGCGTCAACGACGCGCAATGTGTCGCGATCATCACCGCCGACTTCGCGCGCCGGCGCGGAGGTACTGTCGCGCTCAAGCACAACGTCGACGTCGCCCTGGAGCAGACGCCGAGTATCAAGCATTGCATCGTCGCGAAGCGCGTCGGCGATCCGGTCGAGATGAAAGCCGGACGCGACGTGTGGTGGAGCGACGTCGTGGGCGGCCAGCCCACGACGTGCGAGCCGGAGTCGATGAACGCCGAGGATTTGCTTTATCTTCTCTACACGAGCGGCACGACGGCAAAGCCCAAAGGTATCAAGCATACGACGGGCGGTTATCTCACCTACGCTATCATGACGCACAGTCTCGTGTTCGATCTGAAACCGGAGAAAGACGTCTATTGGTGCGCCGCCGACATTGGCTGGGTGACCGGTCATACGTATATCGTTTACGGCCCGCTTGCAAACTGCGCGACGTCCGTCATCTACGAAGGCACGCCGGACTACCCCGACAAGGATCGTCTCTGGGAGATCATCGAGCGCTACAAAGTGACGATACTCTATACCGCGCCAACGGCGATTCGCACGTTCATGAAGTGGGGAACCGAATATCCCAAGCGCCACGATCTCTCTTCGCTTCGTTTACTCGGAAGCGTCGGAGAGCCAATCAATCCCGAGGCCTGGATCTGGTATCGCGATAACATCGGCGGCGGTCGCACGCCGGTCGTCGACACATGGTGGCAGACGGAGACCGGCGGTATCATGATTTCGCCGCTGCCGGGTGTCAGCACGATCAAGCCGGGAAGCGCGAATCGTCCGCTGCCAGGCATCGCCGCCGACGTCGTCAATGACAACGGAGAGTCGGTGCCGCTCGGTGGAGGAGGGTACGCCGTGCTCACGCAGCCCTGGCCTGGCATGATGCGCGGCATTTGGGGAGACGACGAGCGATACGTTAAGACATACTGGTCGCGTTTTCCGCATCTCTACTTTGCCGGCGACGGCTGCCGCAGAGATGAAGACGGCGATTACTGGTTCATGGGGCGCGTCGACGACGTCATGAACGTAAGCGGTCACCGTATCTCTACCACGGAAGTGGAGAGCGCGCTCGTCGGAAATCCGCGCGTTGCCGAAGCCGCCGTTTGCGGAAAGCTCGACGACATCACCGGTCAAGCGATCTATGCGTTCGTTACGCTCAAGAGCGGCGAGAACGGAAGCGAGATGCTTGCAAACGAGCTGCGCGAGTTCGTCGCCGATAAGCTCGGCAAGTTCACGCGTCCGAAGTACATCACGTTTACGCCCGAACTACCAAAGACGCGCAGCGGAAAGATCATGCGCCGCCTCCTGCGCGACGTTGCCGAAGGTCGCGCCCTCGGCGACACGACGACGCTTGCCGACTCCGCCGTGGTGAAAGACCTCGAGGAACGCGCGAAGAGCGAAGTTGCCCGAGAAGATGCGTAGCGCAGGCGCGCACCCGCAAGCGCCTGCGCTCATCGATCGGTGCGCGGCTCAGCGCTCGACGCGCAGCGTGACCTCGAAGCGCCGAGGTGCCAGCCCTTCGTAGATCGTGGCGCCGCTCCCGATATACGGTAAGTAGGCGCCGGGAAGCGCGTAAGAGTTGAGCGCAAGCGGATAGCCGAGGCCCGCTATCTGCTCGTTTGACGCGTACTGATCGAAGACGTTATAGACGATGCCTCGCAGCCAGACGCCGTGACCGATGGGAATGCCGACAGCCGCGTTCGCGTAGTCGTATGCGGGCAAGTTCGCCGGATTGTTCGCAGAGACGAAGTACTCTGTGAACGACGCCGCGACCCCGGCAGGGACCCCGTATTGAAGACCGAGCGAAGCCTTGTGCATCGGCACGTTCGGGAGCTGCGCATTGAGAATCATCGTCGGATTCGCCTCGAGCTCTTCGACGTTCGCGTCGCGCAAAATCGCGGACTCCTCGGACCATGCGTACGCGAGCGCGAGACTGGGAAGGATGCGCTGGCGTCCGACGAGCTCGGCACCGCGTGCTTGAATCCGTCCGACGTTGACGTACCCAGTCGCTCCGAGCGATGCGGGTGTTGCGGCGCCGCAAGCACCGGTGAGGAGCGCTTGATACGGCGCGGTCGTCGCAGCAGAGATCGCGCCGGCAGGAAGCTGCGAGAGCGGAATCGTCGTGTCGTATATTTTATTGAAGAGATTCTCGGTGTACAGGTCGACCGTCGTGTAATCTTCGTCCGTCCAGTTGTGCGTGTAAGCCAAATCGGCGTCGTCCGCGCGCTCCGGTTTCAACACACTTGAAGGTGCGCTGCCGATTGGGTTCACGCCCGAGCACGTGATGTCGGAACTGAACTGTGCCGCCGGCGTAGGAACGAATGGCAGACCAAGCCACGCGCCCGGCGGCTGAACCGCAGCGCTTCCGGCAGAGAAGCGCGCGCGATCCCGGGCGCCGAGTCGATATTCGACGTCGGCGTGCGGATCGAGGAAACTCGTGTCGGTCGCGGTGCTCGACGTCTCGGAAAGACGCAGACGCGCGTCCAAAGGGGAGCCTGCCGGATTCCAGAGGTCTTCGACTGCAAAGGCGCGATCGTTGACGGCAGGTGCTTGGAGTGGCGTCGCCGTCTCCGCGAACCTGTTCGTGTTATTCATGTACCGCGCCATGAAGCCGAGCTGATTGTCGCCGAGGTCGAGATGATCCATCGCGACGACGCCGGTATTCACGACGGTGTACATGAGCGAGAAGCCCGTATCTCCTGGCGTGGCGAAGAACGGCAAGAACTGCGTTCGGTCGTAGAAAAAATTGTATGCGTTCGTGAAGGTGTCGAGCGCGAACGTATTGTTTCCGCCGTACGTGTCGTAGCGTACGTCGTAGTCGTTCGCGTAGTTCGAGACTCGATGCGGACCGTATCCCTGCCATCCCATGTTGAAGTTCGCGTACTGTTGCGGCGTCTGACACGCCACGCCGCCGTCTGGGCCAAAGTTGCGTCCCGTACCTTCTGGAATGCCGAACTCGTTGAGCACGGTGAACGTCCCTGCCGCACATGGATCGCCGGCACTCTTGTTCGTCAAGCGCTGCTGGCCTTGCGCGAGCGCGACGTTGTATGGCTCGTAGATGTCGTCGGAGTTCCCGGTACCGTCGGCCGTCGAGACGTTCGAGAGCTCGTGAAGGGTCAGATATGAGGAAGGCCCGAGCTTGAAACGCAACTTTCCGAGAAACGATCGTCGCAACGTCTCCTGCGTCAACTCGTACGTCGCGCCCGGAATGTATTGTGCCGATGACGGGTCCCACGACGCTGTGGGAGCATAGATTTGCTGCGAGCCAAGAGGCCCGCTCGAGCCCTCGACGCCGTAGGCAAACGCATATCCAATACTCCCGTTCGCGGTCGAACCAGTCGCGTTGAACGCGGTCGTCATGCGTCCCCACGATCCAAATCCCTGAAGCACGTTTGCGTGAGGCGTCAAGGTTGGATCGAGCGTACGCATGTCGATGATGCCGCCACCCGTACCGTACGAAGCGAGTCCGGAAGCGCCCGTGCCGTAACCGACGTACGTCTCTTGCAGCCCGAAGATGGGTGCATTCTGAAAGTTGTAGCCGAGATCGATGCCCTCTCCAAGCGGATGGCCATCGACCATCGAGAGCGTCTCGATCGCGCCGAGCCCGCGAACGTCCATATAAATGGAGCTGCCTGGGCCGTTCGCCTGCGTCGTGTAGCCCGTCTCGGTTGCGTTGAGCTCAGGAACTTCGACGAGCGCGTCCGCTAGCCGAAACGCGCCCGCATCAGCGAGCGTCTCGCTTCCCAACGTGGTATGAATCGACGGGCCAAGGTCCGGACGATCCTGCCCGACCGCGGTAACGCGCGCTATCGCGTGAAGTTGCGTTGCCTCGTCGTTTGCACCGAGCGCGACGCTCAGCGCGATAGGAATGGCCCCAGCGATCGTCACCGTACGCACGACAGATTCGTGTCCCGGCGCGACGATCTCGATGCGATACGTTCCCGGGGCCAGTGAGTCGAATACGTACGTTCCGTTGCCTGCGTTACGTGCAGACTCGTTGTGACGATCGGGAAGCGTTACCGATGCGGTAGAAATCGGTCGCACCGTCAGCGCGTCGACGATGCGAACGCTGAGAGCGCCGGTAGTGGCAAGCGATTGCGCGGTCAGTCCAAGAACGAACGCTAGGACGAGACCAGCAAGACGTCGTGCTCCGGAGGTGAGTGCGAGCATTGGGCGTCGAGAACTCCTTTTTCAGACGAAAAGTATGCTGGGATGACGAGTGGCCTGCCGCTCCCGGTCCTTGCCACCGAGCACGGTAGGTCGTAGACGCGCGAGAGCATCTCTTGACTGAGCACCTCCGACGGCGCGCCATTTGCTACGACGCTGCCGTCTTTCATCAGCAAGAGTTGGTCTGCGAAGAGCGCCGCATGGTTGAGGTCGTGCAGCGCGGCGACCACGGTGAGCCCCGCTTTCGTGAGCTCGTGAAAGAGCATGAGGATATCGTACTGTACGCGAGGATCGAGATGATTCGTCGGCTCGTCGAGGAGCGCGATGCTGCTTCCCTGCGCGATGACGCGCGCGACGTCGACCTTCACTGCCTCTCCACCCGAAAGCAAATGGTACGGTCGATCGCGCAGATCGAGCGCGCCCACGACTGCAAGCGCCTCGTCAATTTTCGCGCTGCCTTCGACGTCGCTTGCGCCGTAGGCATAGCGCCCGAGCGCAACAACCTCACGGGCGGTGAAGGCGAATCCAACGCTACGACTCTGCGAAAGCACGCAGCGTTTACGCGCAAGCGCTGCAGGCCCGTAGCTTCGCACGTTGCTTCCCTCGAGCGACGCCGTTCCGCGAGTCGGGGCAATCTCGCCGGACATGACGCGCAGGAGGGTCGTCTTTCCCGCGCCGTTCGGCCCCAGGACGACGGTGAGCGCGCCGCGTTCGATTTCGAGGTCCACGTCGGATAAGATGGCGCGTCCGCCTGTCGTGACGACGCTAACGCCGCGAAGTTCAAGCACGTACGACCTCCCGTCGAGAGCGAAAGAGCAGCCAAAGGAAAAATGGTCCGCCAACGAGCGCCGTGACGACGCCAACGGGAAGTTCCGCAGGTGCGATTGCGACGCGTGCGACTGCGTCGGCGACGACCAGAAGGATCGCTCCGAGGATCGCGGACGCTGGGAGCACGAGCCGGTGATCGGGGCCGAGCAGCATCCGTGCGATGTGCGGAACGATCAAGCCGACGAACGCGATCCCGCCAACGGCGCAGACCGCGCCGCCGACGGCGAGCGCAGACGCGGCAACGACCCGGTTCTTGCAGCGTTCGACGTCGAGCCCTAGGTGAAACGCGTCGCGTTCACCGAGCGCCAGCGCGTTTAAGTTTCGCGCCATCGGCATCAGCGCGGCGATGCCCAAGGCGATCGGCAGTACTGCAGATGCCACGAGTTGCCAGGTCGCCGCGCTCAGGCTTCCCATGAGCCAGAACGTCAGCGTGCGCAGTTGTTGGTCGTCGGAGCGGGCGGTGACGATTCCGATGATCGCGCCCGCGATGCTGTTGAGCGCGATTCCCGCGAGCAGGAGTGTCGCCGTTTCGACCCGTGCGTCGACGCGCGCGATGCGCCAGACCGCAAGCGTCACGCCGAGACCACCGGCGAGCGCTGCGAGCGGCATTCCGAACGCCGTGAGCGCAAGCGCACTTCCTCCGGCGATAGCGACGAACGCCACCGCACCTAAGGATGCTCCGCTGCTGACGCCGATGAGTCCCGGATCTGCCAACGGATTGCGAAAAAGACCTTGCAGCGCGGCACCCGACACGCCGAGTGCGCTGCCGACGAGCAGCCCAAGTACGACCCGCGGAAAGCGAACGTCTGTGAGAATGGTTCGCGCCGTATCGGTAAGATGCAACACGTTCACCGTGTACGCGCCGACTGCGGCCGCGCTTACCGCTGCAACGCAAAGTGCTGCGAGCAGCGCGGCGAAGCCCACACCCGGAGCGATTCGTCCCGCCTCAGTTCGCGCGATAGACCGCATCGAAGAGATCCAAGAGCGCCCGCCCGCTGCGCGGACCGAAGCCGCCGAAAAAGAGACTATCGAACGTATACAGACGATGGCTACGCCATGCAGGAGTCTGCGTGATGCCGATGACGGCGCGCAACTGTGGAGCGCCGGCACGCATGTCGGCTCCACGCGTCAGCGCGACGATGACGTCGGGACGCGCGGCAATGATTGACTCCGGCGTCGCGGTCTTGCAACTCCGCATCTGCGGGAGAGCGTTGATCGCACCTACGAGGGCCACCATCGCGCCCGGACCGCTCTGCGGACCACACGCAAGCGTCATTTCGGGCGAAATCGCAAGAAAAACGAGAACGCGCGCCGGAGCACCTCGACGTTCGGCGACGTCGCGTCTCAACGCCGCGTCTTCCCGGCGAAGACGCGCGATCAGCATCTTCCCCTGCGCCTTTCGCCCGAGAAGCGTGGCGACCGTCGCGATCTTGCTCTCGACTCCGGCGAGTGTGTGCGGTTCGGAAAGCAAGACGACGCGGACTCCCGCGTCGCGTACTTGCTGCAGCACCGTGCGGGGCTGGGCGTCGTCGCGGCCAAGCACGAGGCTCGGGTGGAGCGAGAGTATTCCTTCCGCTCCGAGCGTAAACTGATAGCCGACGCTGGGGATGCGCTCGACGCTCGCCGGATACGTCGAAGAATCGTCGCGCCCAACGAGCAGATGCTCTGCGCCCAGCGCCGCAACGATCTCGGTCGTCGTGCCGTCGAGCGAAACGATTCGCTGCGGCTGCTCGTGCACGACGGCCGCCATTAGAAAGAACAGCGCCGAAAGCGCAACGAGCGCGACGCGCGCCACTAGCCGGCTATTTCCTGCGGAAGCTGAGCGAGAAGCCCGCGCCAATCCTCGCGCTCCGGCCCTCCATGACGTTCGCCAAAAAACTGCACGATGAGATCACCGCGTGCGTCAAAGATCTCGAGTGAAGAGATAATCCCGCTCTGCGTTGGTTTCCGCACCACCCATGCGCGTTCAACCGGCCGCTCCAACAGGTGCAGGTTAAAGCTGCGGTCGAGGACGTTGAAGTAACCGTCGCGTTCCTGCACGAGATGAATCGGACCGGTGTGAATCTCAATGCACCCTTCGCTGCCGACGAACGCCATGATCGGAACGCCGCGCTCAGCGGCTACGAGCAGCATCGCACGGTAACTCGCGGGCGCGACACGAACGGCGAACGCAGGGCCACCGAGTCGCAACGCCTGCTCCCTCGCGAGCCCGAAGCGGCGCATGACACCGAAAAAGTCGTGCGTGTTCGACATCGCCGCGAGCGCGCCATGATACGCGGACAGGTCGATCTCAACATCGGGGCGCTCCGGCTGCGTGACTTTCGGTACTATCGCTAGCGGTTCGCCTGCAGGCGTCTCGGCGGCAAAGCGCGTGACGATTCGATCGAAAGCGTCGCGACTCGTTTCATCGCGGTTGATGATCTTGTGTACCGCGTCACCATTCGGCGCGAAGAACTCGAGGCTGTAACGTTCCGGACCCGTAAGCGCAAATCCCGACGACCAATACCTTAGGAAAATCCGCAGGTCGATCTCGGGCCCCGTCACCTGTCCGACATGCGCGTTGCCGAACTCGGGAGCGTGGTACGTTCCAGTTTTTTCGATGACGCAAGCATCGTTGCGCGTCAGGGCCATGACCGGGCCGAGCGAAGGCACGGACTCGAGAATGGCCTGCCACTCAGGACGCAGCCGTTGCGCTTCGCCCTCTTGGGCTAGGGCCAGCACGAGCTCAGCTTCGCTAAGACCGAGCCTCCGTGCCGCATCCCGTCGGCGTACTCCCTGTTCCGAAAGGCGCTTCCAGCGCTCGACTACCTCGCCCGAACGTGCTGTCGTCTGCATGAAGCGACGTGTTTGCTATGCCTAAGTCTCACTCCTATGCATGCCTAACTAATAATTTAGGGTCGGCTCACCGTCCGCTCGGCACAGACGGCTGGAGGCTTCGGGCTTTTGCTCCGATCCAGCGGTAGAGTACCCATGGAATCGCGACGAAGGCGACGATTCCGAGAACGGACGCCCAGCTTGCGAACCAGTCGCCGACGACGGCAAGCGGCGACGAGCTGCCGCTGGCCACGATGATGCCGGCAAGTGCGACGCCGAAGAGGCTCTCACCGACGATCAGTCCGGACGCAATGAGCACGCCTAGACGCCGCGCCGCGGCAGCATTTCGTTTTCTCGAAACCCAACGGTTGTAAAACGCGCCCACGACAGCTCCGACGACCGCGGGCGCAGTCGTTGCGGCAGGCAGATAGATTCCGAGCCCGACCGCCAGCGGCGGAAGGCGAAAGCGCTTCGTCACGCGCCCAATTTCGTCGACTGCAATGATAGCTGCGCCGACAAGCACGCCTATCCCGATCAGTCTCCAGTCGATCTTTCCGAGAATGACGCCGCGAGCAAGCGTCGAGATGAGCGTTGCTTGCGGCGCCGGTAGCCCATGCGCACCGCCGAACCCGTACGCTTTCTCGAGTAAGTCGAGGATCGGCGGAATGACGACAGCTCCGAAAACGACGCCGATGACAAGCGCGACTTGCTGCCTCCACGGGGTCGCTTCGACGAGCTGACCCGTCTTCAAGTCTTGGAGGTTGTCGTTGGAGATCGTCGCGACGTTGATGAGTGTCGCCGTTACGAAGAGTGCGTACGCCACGAGCGCGGTCGACGCCGAGACGCCGGCTGCATGCGCGAGTACGAGGAGCAGCAGCGAGGCACCGATGACGGAAAGAATCGCGAGACCGGAGACGGGGCTGTTCGACGAACCGATGAGCCCGGCCATATATCCGCAGGCTGCGGCAACAAAGAAGCCAGCGATGACAATGTAGACGATCGCCGCGACGACGAGCGGCCATTGCATCGACCCAAGCGTACCGCCGGCGAGAAACGCGTCGAGTGAAACTGCGATCGGAATCAAACAGATCAGACTGATAGCCGCGACCATCCCGATCGGAAGATCCCGCTCGATCACGGGAAGTGCTTCGGCGCCGTGCTTGCGCCGCGCGCGCGAGGCTGCGAGAGCCGACTGCAGTCCGCTCCAAACCGGCGCGACGAGGCGCGCAATCGCCCAGATTGCGGCAATGCCAATCGTGCCTGCGCCAATGAAACGCACGTAGTGCGACCACGTTGCAGTCGCGACGTCCGCTGCGAAACCCGGCATCGGATGCATCGCCGTCAGAATCGGCATCGCGATTCCCCACGCGATGACGAGTCCCGCGAGGATTGCAAGCCCGACGGTAAGGCCGATGAGATGCCCAGCTCCGATGAGCGCAAGCGACGCATTCAAACCCAAACCAGTCGCCGAGGAACCAACTCTAAAATACGCGCCGAAGGCGCCGGCAAAAAGCTGCATCGCGGCAAGTAACTGATACCCAGCCGATGCAAGCGAACTCACGACGAGCGCAACGAGACCGGTGCGATTTTCAGCAGCGCTTTCTTCTTGATGCTCTCCGGCGCCCACTTTCAGAACCTCGGCAGCGGCAACGCCTTCCGGGTACGGCAAATCGGAGTGCGTCACGAGCGCGCGCCGCAGCGGCACGCTATACATGACGCCGAGAATTCCGCCGGCGGTAATGATCCAGAACGATTGCCAGAACGGAAAACCGTGCCACCAACCGATCATGACGAGTCCGGGGAGGACGAAAATGACGGACGAGAGCGTTCCAGCCGACGACGCCACGGTCTGCACGATGTTGTTCTCGACGATCGTGGCCTTCTTGAACGCGCGCAGCACGCCCATCGAGATGACTGCCGCGGGAATAGAGGAGGCGAACGTGAGTCCGACCTTGAGGCCGAGATACACGTTCGCCGCCGTGAAGCCAAGCGTGATCGCGGCACCCAAAAGGATGCCGCGAAGTGTGAGCTCTTTACGCACTACGTCATCGGAGCGTCGCCCACGCGGCCGACGTGATCATCCATGAGTGGCCGAGACGCTGTAACGTGAGCGCCCAAAGCCCCTTCTCGTCACCCGGTTTGCCCTTTGCAACCGACGCGATGTCGAGTGGAACGACGACGTATGCTGTGTTTCCGGCTGCATTCCACTGCGAGATTTTGCCGGCCGTCGCATGAAGGTGCGAAATGTGGTTTTGGATCTCAAAAGCGTTCACGGCCCGCCACCAATGCGCACCTGCGGCTGCTCCCGTCCACATGTAGGGCGGCAGCTCGTCCACGACGATGCTGCTCGTCGCGAAGTACGAGTTGACGCGAGCGACGTCGTTTGCGTTGACCGCGGCAATAACGCCTCCGATGGTCGCCACCATCGAGCTGCTTGGCGCGGCGGGCGCCGCTGCAGCAGGAACCACGAGAACGCCCAAGAGCACCGGCAATAGAGAAATGCGAAGCTTCATAGGACCTCCTTTCCGTTCCGACCCTACGCCACGTTGCTTGCTAACGCCTATGAAAGAGATGCGCGAGCATCTCAACGCCTTCGACGACGCGCGGTCCCGGCCTCGCGAAGTACGAGTCGGCATCAACGGCATGAACGCGCCCCGAGTGCACGGCTGGCAGCGATTGCCAGCCAGGAAGTAACTCGAGCGTTTGAATCTGCGCCCGCGCACGTTCTTCGTGAAATCCGCACGGAGAAACGATGACGATCTCGGGTGCCCACTGCACGACATCGTCCCACCGAATGCGCACCGAGTCCAATCCCTTGCGGGCGAGCGCGTCAACGCCGCCGGCAAGCTCGATCATCTCGGGAACCCAGTGCCCGCAGCAGAAGATCGGGTCGACCCACTCCACGAAAAAGACCCGAGGTCGCGGCTCATCCGAAACGAGAGAGGAGACCGACAGGAGCCGCTCCCGCATGCTCGTGACGATCTGCTGCGCGCGCAGTTCTCGTTGCGTCGCGATGCCGAGATCCACGATGTTTTGCTCGATCTCCGCGATCGACGACGGGCTCATGAAGAGCACATCGGGCTGCGACGCGAGCGCACGCAGTGCGACGCTCAGCTCGTTTCCGGAAGGTGCGCATACCTGGCACAGATCCTGCGTCACGACGAGCGTCGGCTCGAGATCCCGCAAGAGAAGCTCGTCAATTC
>JASHPC010000147.1 GCA_030038335.1 Vulcanimicrobiota bacterium | reverse complement strand
GGCGTCGATGCCGCCGCGCACACGTATTTCGGCCGCGACATCAGCAACGTCACGCTCGCACAAGCGGCGATGCTCGCGGGCCTTCCGGCAGCGCCCTCAGATTATTCACCGTTCGTCAACCTGACACTAGCGCGCGACCGTCAACGACACGTCCTCGATCGTATGGTCGACAGCGGGTATATTACGCAGGCGCAGGCGGTTGCGGCGTATGCGGCGCCGCTCGGGCTCATCGCGCAGCGTCCAGGCGGCCTGCAAAGCTACGCGTATCCGTACTTTACGACGTACGCCATCGCGCAACTCGAGCACATCTTCGGATGGCGCGGCGTCCAGGAGGGCGGTCTGCAAGTTTACACGACGCTGGACGCGCGGATGCAGCAGATCGCGCAAGACGCCGTCGACTGGGGCATCCGCAACGCGACTGAAGAGGGAATCAATGCGCACGAAGGAGCCCTCGTGGCCCTTCGGCCGTCGACCGGGGAAATTCTCGCTATGGTGGGCGGTACGCATTTCTCCCTCGACAACCAGTTCAATCGCGCATGGCAGGCGCATCGCCAGCCGGGTTCGTCCTTCAAAGCCTATGTCTACACGGCTGCGATCGACGAAGGGATCCCCGCGTCGTCGACGATCGCAGACACGCCGATTTCGTATCCAATGGGCGACGGCACGATGTGGACGCCCATGGACGACGACGACAGCTACATGGGGGTCATCACGCTGCGCACGGCGCTCGCGCTCTCGCGGAACATCGCCGCCGTCAAGCTCGCGGATCGCATTGGGATCGATCGCGTCATCGCGTACGCCCATCGTATGGGCGTAACGTCGGAGCTCGACGCAAATCTTTCACTCGCACTCGGAAGCTCGGGTGTCACCGTTCTCGATCAGGCTTCGGGATACGCGACCCTTGCGAACCAAGGCGTTCACGACGTGCCGACGCCGTTTCGAATCGTGCGAGACTCACTTGGGAATGTCGTCCTCGACGATCGCTATCCGCAAGCTGATGAGGCCGTTAGTGCCGGGACCGCCTACATCGTCACGAGCATGCTCGAGGACGTGATCAGTCACGGTACGGGCTATCCGAATGCGATCATCGGCAGGTCCGCAGCCGGCAAGACGGGCACGACGTCGTCGTTTCGCGACGCGTGGTTCGTGGGATACACGCCGGATCTCGTTGCGGCAGTCTGGATCGGAAACGACGACTACTCGCGCATGAACGAGTCGTACGGCGGCAACATTCCCGCGCGGATATGGGCTCGCTTCATGAAGGCGGCTCTCGCGAACACGCCGCCGCACGACTTCGACTTTCCATCCGACGAGATCGTTCGCGTCGCGACGTGCTCCGGCGCGGTGGATCTCTTTCTCAACGGGACGCAGCCGGTCTCGCCGTGCGCGCACGTCATTCCCGCGCCGACTCCGCTGAAAGTCGGCACGGCTCCCAATCCGTGAACGACGCTCCGGCGCCCGAGCGCCGCGTCTACACCGTCAAGGAGTTCGCCAACGGTTTCGCGCGCTGGCTCGCGAGCAAGGCGTTCTTTCGCAACGTCGCCATTTCAGGGGAAGTCTCCGATATTCGCTCCTTCGGCAACGGACACGTCGGATTCCGGTTGAAGGAAGAGCAAGCCGTCATCGAGTGTCTCGTCTGGGCCGATCAGCGGCGCACGATGCCCGAAATAGAAAACGGCATGGCAGTCGTCGCCGTCGGCTCGATCGGCATTCGTCAGGAGCGCGGCTGTTATCAGTTGGTCGTCGAGAGCCTGGAGCTTACCGGACTCGGCGCGCTCTTCGTGCAGTACGAGCGCCTCAAGGAGAGGTTTCGCGCCGAAGGACTCTTCGAAGACTCGCGCAAGCGCCGCGTACCACCTCTGCCGCACAGCGTCGCGTTGATCTCCGCTCGCGGGAAAGCGGTGGAGGACTTCGTCGGGACGCTCGAGCGAAAGAGTCCGTTCATTCGCATCACGTTCTTGGAGACGCAGGTGCAAGGCGTTGGCGCCGAGATAGAGATTGCGACGGCGCTTGACCGAGCCTCGCTTCTGGACGTCGACGTCGTCGTGCTCACGCGCGGTGGCGGCTCGTACGAAGACTTGTTCCCGTTCAATCTCGAGCCCGTCGTACGCGGCATCGTGCGATCGCGCCACCCCGTGCTGACGGCGATCGGCCACTCCGGCGACCGCCATCTCGCCGATTTTGCCGCCGACATGAGCTTTGGAACTCCGTCGCTCGTAGCAGAGCACATCGCTCAAGGCTGGGTTCTCGCCGCCGCGAGCGTCCGCGAAGCGGAGCGCGCCCTTATGCGGATCGCGAGAGACGTCGTGCTTCAGGCATCGAGTCGCGCGGAGCGTCTCGGAACGCGTCTACGCAGCGCCGGCGAGCGCATCGTCAGCAGCCGTCGGCTGCGCCTCGTGCAGCTTGGTTCCGAGCTCGACCGCCGAAGCCCGCAGCAGGCAGTTGCGCGCGACCGCGAGCGGCTCGCAGGTGTGAGATCGCGGTTGCAGATTGTGGCAATCGGCTCTCTCAACGACGCGCGGCGCACGATGGAGCGTTTTGACGGCCGGCTCGACGCGTGCAATCCAACGGCGCCGCTCTCGCGCGGGTATGCAATCGTCACGCACGCTGGTAAAACGGTGCGCGACGCGTCGGCGCTGCACAAGGGCGATGCAATCGAAGCACGCTTCCAGCGCGGAACGGCAAGTGCCGTCGTCGAAGGAGTCCGCGATGACGAGTGAACCGCGTCCGCTTCAAACGTTCGAAGAGAAGCTCGCCCGCATCGAGCAGATCGTCAAGGAGTTGGAAGGCGGAAGTGCCGACCTCGCGCGGGCAACCGATCTTTTCAAGGAAGGCAAAAGGCTCATCACTGAGTGCGACGTGTTATTGAAGACCGCCGAGCAGTCGATCAAGGACGCGGATCGTAGCGACGTTCCCCGTTAGCGCGGTCGGCGTGAGGCTCGACAACGCCGTCGCGGAGCTCGCGGGCATCACGCGCTCTCGCGCGCGCGCCCTCATCATGGCGGGGCGCGTGCGCGTCGACGGCCTTCCGGCGACGAAGGCCGGGCAGAACGTCCGTGACGACGCATCCGTCGAGATCGAAGATGCCCGTCGCTTCGTAAGTCGCGGAGGCGAGAAGCTCGACGCGGCGCTCGACGCGTTCGGTGTGGACGTGCGTGGAGCAACCGCGCTGGATGTTGGCGCGTCGACGGGAGGCTTTACCGACTGTCTGCTGCAACGCGGTGCCGCATCCGTGACCGCGCTCGACGTCGGCTACGGTCAAATAAGCTGGAGCCTGCGCAACGATCCGCGCGTCACCGTCGTCGAGCGGACGAACTTCCGTCACGTGTCCGACGAAGCGTTTCCGTCTGGATTCGACGTCGTGACGATCGACACGTCGTTCATATCGCTGCGCGCGATTCTCGAGCGAGCCGCCTGTTACGTGCGGCCGAACGGAACGATCGTCGCGCTCGTGAAGCCGCAGTTCGAGGCCGGACGAGAGCGCGTCGGGCGCGGAGGCGTCGTGCGTGACCCGTCGGAACACCGTCGCGTGCTGGCGGACGTCATCGAAGCCGCGCGCGAGCGCGGACTCGTAGCATGCGGTCTCATCGCGTCGCCGCTGCTTGGGCCGGCTGGCAACCGCGAGTTCCTTCTCGCGCTTCGAAAGCAGGGCGACGACGCGGTCGACGCGGCACGAATCGCCGCAGTCGTCGGCGAAGAGCGACAACTATGACAACCCTCGCGCTCTCGACCGGGAAGATCGCGCTCTACATAGACCATCAGCGCGAGCACGCGCGCGCGATGGCCGCACGCGTGAGCGACGCGTTTGCTAAGAGCGGATACGAGATCGTTCAATCACCCGGCGATTTCACCGGAGCGAATCTCATCGTAACCGTTGGCGGTGACGGCACGCTCTTGCGAGCGGCTCGACTCGCCGTCGATCGCGAGACTCCGATCATCGGCATCAACACTGGGCGTCTCGGCTTCCTTACCGAGTTCGACGAAGACGACCCTCGCATCACGCACTTGCCAGAGCTGCTCGCAAAGGGGCTTTTGATCGAAGAGCGTCTCGCGCTCGTTGCCGAGTATGAAGACACTTCGCATTTCGCGCTCAACGACGTCGTCGTTCGCAAAGGCGGTGTGCCGCGCATCGTTCCCTTCTCGCTGCGGTTGAATGAGGAAGCCGCGACGGAGGTTCCGGCGGATGGCGTCTGCATTGCGACACCGACCGGATCGACGGCATACTTCCTTTCGGCGGGAGGGTCGATCATCTCCCCGCGCGTCGATGCCTTTGGCATCGTGCCTCTACTGCCGCACACGCTCTTCTCGCGACCGATCATCGTTCCAGCGTCCTCGCGAATCGAGATACGCTGTGACGTCGAACCGGCGCACGCGCACCTTGAATGCGATGGAGCGGCGGTTGCGGAGATCGAGCCTGGCACGTCGGTGGTCGTGGAGCGGCATGCGAAGCCGGTGCACTTTGCCAGAGCGGCGCCGCTGCACTTCTTTGAACGTCTGGAGGAGAAGATGCAGTGGGGCGTTTCGATCAAGGATCGTCGGCGCTGAGCGACGCTAACGTGCTCCGACGGCTGCGGGTTCGTGACTTCGGTCTCATTTCGTCCGCCGACGTCGCGTTTGGTGAGGGCGCAAACGTCTTCACGGGCGAGACGGGTTCCGGAAAGACGATGCTCGTCGGCGCGCTTTCGTTTGCGCTCGGCGCGCGTTCCGACGCCGGCGTCGTTCGCAAAGGCTCGGAGAAGGCGTTGGTCGAGCTCGCGTTCGAGCCGGATTGCACGTTGCTCGAGAGACTGAACGAGGACGGCTTCGACGTCGAACCCGGGGAAGACGTCGCAATCATTCGCGAGATGAGCGCAGCGGGAAAATCGAGCCTGCGATTTTGCGGACGAACCGTCACCGCGGGATTCGTTCGAGAGGTCGCCGCGTCCATCGTAGAGATCGTGGGGCAGCATGAAGCGCAGCGCTTGCTCTCGGCTTCCTATCACTTGGACGTGCTGGACCGGTTTGCGGGTGAGAAAGCCGCGGAGGCGCGCGACGGCGTCGCGCGCTGGCACGCTCGAGCGGCGGAGGCGCGCGACGCGCTCGAGGCGCACGACGCGCGGCAACAGGACGCGCTCGAGCGACTCGAGCAGGCGCAGTACGCCTTCGACGAGATCGCGCGCGCCGCGCCGGAACTCGGCGAAGACGAACGTCTTACGATGCGGCGGCGTTACCTCGACAACGTCGAACGAGTCGCGCTCGCGCTGCGCGCCGCCCATCAAGCGATCGCGGCCGATGACGTCAGCGCCGTTACTGCGCTCGGCTCGACGGCTGCATCCCTCGCGTCTGTCGCCGGCGTGTCATCGGAACTCGACGCAATCGGCGAGCAAGTCGCGGCGCTTCAGAGCGAGAGCAACGACGTGGCCACAGCGATCGCGCGCGCGCTCGAAAGCGCCGAGTACGATCCAGCCGAACTCGAGTCGATCAACGCGCGCCTCGATCTCCTCGATGGGCTCAAGCGAAAGTACGGAAGCTCTCTCGAGCGGGTAATCGCGCATGCGGCCGATGCGGAGCGGCTCCTTAGCGAGACCGAGCATCGCGACGAGAGGACTGCGGAGCTGCGTGCTGCGCTGGCGGAGGCACGCCGGGAACTTAGCGTAAACGCGGAACGTCTTGGAAAACTGCGGCGATCTGCTGCCGCAAAGCTCGAGAAGCGCGTGCTCGCGGAGTTTGCCGATCTCGCACTTGGTTCCGGAAGTTTCTCGGTCGCGTTCGAGACGCTGGCCGAGCCCGGGCGCAACGGCTCCGAAAGAGTCGAGTTTCTCTTCTCTGCCAACGCTGGAGAAGCGGCGCGCCCGCTCGCCAGAATCGTCTCCGGCGGCGAACTCTCTCGCGTCTTGCTCGCGCTCGTCGTCGCGCTCGCGGAGGCGCGCGACGGAACGACGCTCGTCTTCGACGAAGTCGATGCCGGAATCGGCGGCGCGACGGCCGCGGCAGTCGGCGCGCGACTTGGAAAGCTCGCCCGTGGCGCGCAGATTCTCTGCGTGACGCACCTGGCGCAACTGGCGACCTGGGCCGAACGCCACTACGTCCTCGAAAAAGAAGAGCGCAAGGGCGCGACGACGATCGGAGTTCGCGAGATTGCCGGTATCAAGGAGAGAACGAGCGAAATTGCGCGTATGCTCTCCGGAGAGTCACACGACGCCGCGTTGAGACACGCGCGCGAGCTCCTCGCTCACGCAAAATAACGCATGATTCCGCTGACGGTCGATCGCATCATCTCCGAGCATCCGGCGGCAGGGAGTGCGCCGACCGGCTTCACGTGGTCTGATGACGGTACTCACCTGGTGTACTTCATTCCATCTCCGGACGGTGGGCCGGCGTCGATTCACGTGCGTGACGTACGCAGCGGATCGGATCGCGTGATCCTGCGTGCTCGCTCCGACGTTCGCGGCTCGCGTTCGCGCGCAATCGCACAGATCGTGTGGTCGCCGGACGGCAGCCACATTGCGTATGTCAATAACGGCGATCTCTGGGTCGCTGATAGCGACGGAACTCACGGGTTCTTGCTCGCGCGCGGCGCCGATGATCCGCAGTGGTCGCCGGATGGCGGACGCATGGCGTACGTGCACGAGAACGATCTCTACGTGACGTCGCTCGCAACGCACCAAAGCAGGCGCTTGACCGAGAATGGCTCGCCGAACCGCACTAACGGGGACCCGGATTGGCTCTATAGCGAGGAGCTCGACGTCGCTCATGCGTACGCGTGGTCGCCGACGGGCAACGCGATCGCGTACCTTTCCTTCGACGAGTCTCCGGTCACGCCGTTTCCGATTCAAGAGTATCTCTCGCGCGTCAACACCGTCGAGTGGCAGCGCTATCCACTCGCAGGCGATCGCAATCCACGCGTGAGCCTGCACGTGTTCGACGTGGCAAGCAGACGGAGCCGCGTGCTCTACGACGGCGGGCCGCGCGATGAATACGTCGTCTCCTTCACGTGGCAACCAAATGGCCGCGCGATCGTCCAAGAGATTCTCGATCGCGCGCAGCAGCATCTGCGCCTCGAACGCTTTGGTGTCGCAGGCGGTCCCGGACGCGTGCTCTGGCGCGAGTCGAGCCCGTACTTCGTGGACGTGCAGCCCGCACCGCAGTTTCTCTCCGACGGAAAGAGCTTCGCGTGGCTGTCGGCGCGCAGCGGCGTGCAGGGAGTCTATCGCGTCTGGCTCGACGGACACTCGCGACTTCTCAGCGCGACGACGCCGATTGCGTCGATTCTGCGCGTCGATGACGGCGGCGTCTACGCGAGCGCGATGGCACCGTCGCGCCGCGACATGGCACTAGCGTACGTTTCTTTCGGCGGCACGCTGCGCATCATCACACCGCAAATCGGCTGGCACGCGATAACGATGGCGAGGCACAGCAGCGCGTACGTCGACGCCTTCTCGTCGTTCACGGCGACGCCCACCGTCACCATCCGGCATCTGGAATCGTCGCAGCAGGAGACGATCTTCGCGACGCCTTCGCTCGCGCGATACGATCTCGGAACGACGCATTCGCTCGAGATTCCGTCGCGATGGGGACCTCTCGACGCTGAGTTGACCGTGCCGAGCAACTTCGACTCACATCGGCGCTATCCGGTGATCGTCGTCGCGTACGGCGGACCGCTTCCCGTTGGTGATGCCGTCCCAAGCGCAGATCGGTGGCAAGGACTCTACACGTTCTTGCTCGCGCAGCGCGGATTTCTCGTCTTCACCGTTGACGGCCCAGCGTCGAACGTGGACCGTACGAGCAACGAATACATGTTTCGGGAGCGCATGGGTGAGATCGCGATGGCCGGACAACTCGCCGGCGTCGCATGGCTCAAAGAGCAAACGTACGTCGATGCGTCGCGCCTAGGGCTATTCGGCTGGAGTTACGGCGGGTACTTGACGGCGTTTACGCTGACGCATGCGCCGGGCGTCTTCGCGTCCGGCATCGCCGGAGCGCCGCCGGTGGATTGGCATTTCTACGACACCGCGTACACCGAGCGCTATATGGGCATGCCGCAGCAGCACGCGCGCGCGTACCGCGATACCGCGGTGTTGCCCGCAGCAGGGCGACTGACGTCGCGGCTCCTGATCCTGCAAGGCAGCAGCGATGACAACGTCCACGTGATGAACTCGATCTCGCTCCTCGAGGCGTTCATCGGCGCCGGCAAGCATGTGGAGTATTTCC
>JASHPC010000146.1 GCA_030038335.1 Vulcanimicrobiota bacterium | reverse complement strand
GACGCAGCAGCGTACGTCGCGCGCTTCGCAGTAGCGCAGGATGCGATCTCCGTACGCGAAGAGCGGCTCGAGACCGATTTTAAAGAAGAGGTCGAACTCGTAGAGCTCGTCGACGATGCGCTCTGCCTCGTTGGCGGTGGGAACGTCGAGCGCCACGACCAACCGGCTCATCCCGCGTCGCCCTCGCGCTGCTCCGGAGTCGCGAAACCCGCGTTCGCGCGTCCGACGATCTCGGAGATCGCGCGCAGAT
Source organism: Vulcanimicrobiota bacterium (assembly GCA_030038335.1). GTDB lineage: Bacteria > Vulcanimicrobiota > Vulcanimicrobiia > Vulcanimicrobiales > Vulcanimicrobiaceae > Tyrphobacter. Next base: position 8,101 of record JASHPC010000146.1, on the reverse strand, counting down.
TTCGCGACGCAAGATACTCCGCCAGCTCGACGGCGATGCGCTCGGGAACGCGAGGATCGAGAAAGTTCGCAGTACCGATTCCGACGGCGCTCGCCCCCGCAAGAATGAACTCGAGCGCGTCCGAAGCGTTCGCGATGCCGCCTTGTCCGACGATCGGGATCCGCACCGCGCGCGCGACTTCATAGACGGCCAGCACCGCAATCGGCCTTATCGCAGGACCGGAGAGCCCGCCCGCAACGTTTCCGAGACGAGGTTCCCATCGCTCGACGTCGATTGCCATTCCTCGCACGGTATTGACGACGGCGAGTGCGTCAGCTCCCGCGCGCTCGGCTTCTCGCGCGATCGCGGCAATGTCCGTGACGTTCGGCGAGAGCTTCACGATGAGCGGCTTGCGCGTCGCCGCGCGAGCCGCGCGCACGACCGACGCGGTGAGATTAGCATCGCATGCGAACGTTTCACCCTCGCTCGCCACGTTCGGGCACGAGATATTGAGCTCGATCGCCGAAATCTCCGGAGACGCATCGAGACGGCCACAGACCTGCGCGTACTCGTCGACGGAGAATCCCGCCGCGCTTCCGACAATCGGGCAGGGCATACCGCCGAGTGCGGCTATCTCGTGCTCGACGAGCCAATCAATGCCAGGGTTCTGCAGTCCGATCGCATTGAGGAGCCCGGCAGGCGTATGCACGAGACGCGGCATCGCGTTCCCGAGTCGTGGAGCGAGCGTTGCGCTCTTGAGGACGATCGCGCCGATGCGCGACAAGTCTGCAAACGGTGCGAACTCGGCACCCGTTCCGTAGCATCCGCTGCCCATGAGCGTCGGGTAGCGTAGCGCGAGACCGCCAACGTTAACAGAGAGATCGACCGGCGGCCTCACCATCGCAGCTCCGACGCCGAGAATACTGGCCCTTCGGCGCAGATGCGAGCGCGCACGATGCCGTCGCGCGTCTTCGGAAAATGCGGAGCCTGTGCGCTCTCCTGCACGAGCGGAACGACACAACCCCAGCACCCGCCGACGCCGCACGCAAACGTCTCTTCGAGCGCGAGCTGCGCGGGTACGTTCGCACTCGCCGCTATCGTCGCCGTCGCACGCAGCATCGGCGTCGGACCGCACGCGAGGATGAGCGCCGGCATGTGCGCGCTCGCGAGAGCATCGGTAACGAAACCACGCAGGCCTGCAGTGCCGTCGTCGGTTGCAAGCACGATCTCACAGCCTGCGCTCGCGAAACGCTCGCGCTCGACGAGCAAGCGCGCTGTGCGCGCGCCGTAGAACAACCTGACGCGCGCGCCAGCGCGAAGAAGCTCGAGCGCCGCGAGCAGTACCGACGCAATGCCGACGCCGCCGGCGACGATCGCAACGTCCTTCGGCGCGTCGCGCAGGTCGAATCCATTTCCGAGCGGCCCGAGTAAAACGAGTGGTTCACCGGGTCGTAACGCTGCGAGCACTTTTGTACGCTTACCAGCCACGAAGAAGAGCAGGCTCACGCTCTCGGCGTCGGCGTCGTAGAGTCCTAGAGCAACCGCTGCGCTCGCTTCGCCTGGCGGGATCGCCATGACGAACTGTCCCGGCCGAGCGATCGCTGCCAGCTCCGGTGCCTGCATGCGAAGAACGACCACGCCTGCGGTCGCCTCAATGCGAGCAACGACGCGCGTCTCATGCACGCGCGAAGCAGACACGGCCATAACGTCGGCTTCTCCAAAATTTCACAAAAGTCCGTGAAATGCGGCTGAACTCTCTTGCATAACCGGCCGTTATACGGTATAGGCAGTTGAAAAGGAGGGAACGGAACGTGGCAGGCATCATGGTCTTCAAGTCGCTCGCTGACGCGCTCCGCGCAGGCTACCAAGTATACGACCGCACGTCGGACGGATATCTCGTGCGAACGCGTACTACCGCTGGCTGGGCAATCGCCCTCGTTTCATACCGCTAGAACGCATCGTCTTCATCCTCCCTCGGCATCGAAGAGAAAGGCCGCCGGTTACACCGGCGGCCTCTTCTCACTCTCGCTCTCAGTTTGCGGCACGATGAGCGTCGGCGGTCCTCCCTGGTCCGCGGCTCGCGGGCCAAAGCGATTGCCTGCCGTACCGAAATGCGCGCCGTTGAGCAACGCGTTCACGACTTGCGCCAGGCCTGCGAAGAGCGGCACGAGACCGCCGAGTAGCCATGGACCGAGAACGAACTCGTCGTCGTGAAATCCGATGAACGAGAGACCGACAAGCAAAGCAAAACCGATGAAGCTCGTGGTGACGCCGCGACGCAACTGGACGTCGGCAACGTTGTCGGGCTCGTACGCGTAGCGGAGTCCGCGCTCGACTTCTCTTTTAGGATAGGTCGGTGGCGACGTCGCATATCCGCGGCGGATCATCTCCATTCGCTCGCGATGCGCGAGCAAGCGAAAGAGAATCCACGTAAGGATCGGCAGGCCTACGAGCGCTGCGATCGCGACCATGGCAGTCGCGAACGGCCAAAACATGACTTGATCCATCTAACGTCTCTGCGGGCTCCTTGCGAGGGATACTCCCGGTCAGCGGGACATGTTTCGCCCTCGGACCGAAACAAGGCCTTGGAGGGAACCGTACAAGGCTTGTGGCGGCACTACTGCAGCGCGTGGACGCCCGATTGACCTTCGGCCCCGACGACGGCGCCCTCGTCGCGTCCGCCATCGCCGGGGACGGTGAGGCTTTTGCCGCGCTCGTGCGCCGGTACGACCGGCCGGTCTACCACCTCGCCTATCGCACTCTTCGGGACGCAGAGGAAGCGCGCGACGTCGCTCAAGAGACGTTCTTCAAAGCATATCGCTCGCTGCGCACGTTTCGGCCGGACGCGAAGTTCTCGACGTGGCTTTTTTCGATCGCCTATCACGCGTGCTGCGACCGCCTCAATCGGCGCAAACGATTCTCCGGAGAAGAGCTGCCCGAGCGCGCTGACTCGACTCCCGGACCCGAACATTGCGTCATCGCTCTCGACGAAGCCGAACGTCTTCGCGATGCCATCGCGCAGCTGCCGGAGAAATACCGCGTCGTGGTTACCCTCTACCACCTCCAAGGCAAGCAGTACGACGAAATCGCGCGCGTGCTGGGACTGCCCATGGGTACGGTGAAGACTCACCTGTTTCGCGCCAAGGAGCAGTTGAGGCGACTGCTCGGGAGATCCATGAATGAAGCTCGATGACGACGCCCTAGACCGAGCACTCTGCTCGCAACCTCTCGAGGAGCCGCCTCCGGATCTGCGCGCGTCGATTCTCGCTCGCACTGCGTATCGAGCTGCGCCGCCGTTCAGCATAGGCGAGATCGTTGCCGTTGCCAGCGTCGTCGGCGTCGTGCTTTGGCTTCTCGTCGGCATGGGTCCGGTCATCGGCAGCGCGATCGCGTCCGCGTTCTCGAACGTCACGACGCTGCTGTGGCTCGCAGCGGGCGCCGCAGTGACGTTCTGGCTCGAATTTTTCACCTCAGCGCAACCTTCGCGTGCGCTGGCTCGGCGGGCGAAAGGACATGCCAGGCCGTAGAGATACGGCTATGGAGAACGCACAGCCCCGGACCGTCCTGGTCGTCGAAGACGATCCGGCGATCGGCCGCGTCTTGCAGCTCGAACTCGAGCACGAAGGATATCGCGTCGAACTCGCTACGGACGGCTTCACCGGCCTGGAAAGGGCGCTCAAGGAACCGGACCTCGTCGTTCTCGATCTCATGCTCCCGCGCATGGACGGCTTTGAGGTCTGCAAGCGCATTCGCGCGAAGAGCACCGTTCCCATCATCATGCTCACCGCGCGCGAGACGATCGCGGACCGCGTCGCCGGTCTCGATCTCGGCGCGGACGACTATCTGACGAAACCCTTCTCCACCGACGAGCTCCTCGCGCGCGTCCGCGCACGCTTACGGGAGCGAGAGCCGCAGTCGAACGTCATCGAGTTCCGCGATCTCGTCATGGATCGCGACCGGCACGAAGTGAAGCGTTCGGGCAAGCTCGTCTCGCTGACCGCAAAAGAGTACGCGCTTCTCGAGTACCTGCTGCTTCACCGGAATAAGGTGCACACGCGCGACGAGCTGTTCAACGGCGTCTGGGGGAGCGACTTCCTTGGCGACTCGAATCTCATCGACGTGTACATCCGTTACCTGCGCGGAAAAATCGACGACGGACACGAGGACAAGCTGATCTCGACGGTGCGAGGCGTCGGCTACACGATCAAAGATTGAAGCTTCCCTCCCTTAGCCTCAAGTGGAAAATCGCGATTTGGTACGCGGCGCTGCTCGTCACGGCGCTTGCGATGACGAGCGCTATCCTCGTCTGGCGCTTCGGCGGCATCATCTACGCGCAAGCGCGCGAGCGTGCCGACGCGACGATGTCGCAGGTGATCGAAGTTGCCAATCCGTCCGGCGGCCCGACGATTCTTCAGGACGTCGCAGCGAATACGCCGCCGCTGCAGGTGCTTCTCAACAGCGACAATCTGCTCTACTGGGCGACTCCAGAGACGTCGATCGAGATCGACACGCCGCTCGGATATCCGATGGTGAAGTCGACGAACCTCGGCTCTGGCCGCATCCCTCCCTCGGGCGCGAGCGTCGAGCATCCGCTGGTCGTGCACAACGCGGTGGTCCGCGGAGAGACGGCGCTCGTCGAAGCGCGCTTCGTGCACTTCGGCAATACCGAAGCGGTCGTGCAGGTGGCGCAGTCGCTTGCGACCGTTTCGCGCGCGATCGACGAAGCGCGCCGTACCGTCATCACGGTGCTCGTCATCGCGATCGCAGCCGTCATCATTCTCTCTATCATGCTCGCCGCACAGGCGATAAACCCAATCAACGAGCTGTCACGCGCGATGCGTGAGATCGGCTTCGAACGCCTCGATCGCCGGCTCTCGTGGCCGCGCGGCGACGAGATCGGCCGCCTGGCACAGTCATTCGACGACCTGCTCGCGCGACTCGAAGCCTCGTTCTCGCGCGAGCGGCAGTTCATCTCCGACGCGTCGCACGAGTTGAAGACGCCGCTAACGTCGATCAACGCGAACGCGCAGATGCTTCTTCGCTGGGCAGACCGCCACGAGCAGCTGCGCCGCGAGAGCATCGAAACGATCGCTCACGAGAGCTCGTCCGTCGGGGAGATGGTCGAAGGGATGCTCACGCTCGCGCGAGCCGACAGAGGCGACGAGATTCCCAAGGAGCCCGTCTCGCTCATCGAAGAGGCGCGAGAGGCCGTCCGTTACGCCTCTCCTCGCGCGCGAGAGAAGGGCCTGGATTTGAACTTCGTCCAGGCGAGTGACTCGGCGATCGTACTTGCCGACGCGCATTTGATACGTCAGATGATCGGCAATCTCGTCGATAACGCAATCAAGTTCACCGATTCGGGTTCCGTTGACGTGAGCGTCGGCAGCGAGAACGGAACCGGTTGGATCGAGGTTCGCGACACCGGTCCTGGCATCGACGAGAGCGAGCTCGCGCGCATCTTCGAGCGCTTCTACCGCGCCGATCGCTCGCGCTCGCGAAGCGTTCCAGGCACGGGCCTTGGACTCGCGATCGTGCGCTCGATCGCGCGCGTCCACGGCGGAAGCGTCGGCGCGGAACGCATTTCCAAAGGCAAGGGCAGCCTCTTCCGCGTTACGATCCCGTTGCTCGCGCTCTGCGTCATACTTTTCGGAGGAATGCTTCACGGCGTCGCGCGCGCCGACGACATCCCAACATCCACGAGTCCCATCGTGAACGTTGCGGTGTCAAGCGGCACGCTCTCCGTTCGCGTCTGGAATCGCCCGGAGGTGCGTCTCACGCCCGGCGGCGCCGGTGTGCACTGGAAGCATTACGCGCCAAGCGAAGCGGGCGCCCAAGTGCCATCGGAGTTCGTCTCCTGGGCGGTGACCGTCGCGACGCCCCAGGGACAAGCCGCACTCGGGGCCGAGACGTTCTCGCTTCCCAGCCTTCCGCCGGGTCCGCACGATGCCGTTTCCATAACGAGCACGTCGAGCGCGGTCGTGACCGTACCGCAGAACACGGCGGTAATCATCGCGCGCGTCGGCAACGGATCGATGACGGTGGAGCGCTTTCAAGGAACGTTCGTCGGGCACGTTCGCCGCGGAGCCATAACGCTGCACCACGTAACCGGCACGGCGTACGCGCAGGTGGTTGCGGGACACATCGTCTCCGTCGATTCAAACTTCGAGCGCGTTCGCGCACGCACCGCGATCGGCGGAATTTTCTTCGAAGGCTGCAACGTCGGCGAGATTGAAGTGACGACCGCGCGCGGCCCGATTCTCTTCGACGACGGCACGTTCACCGAAGGCCCGGCGTATTTTTCAACCTCTTCCGGCTCGATCGCGATTGGTGTGGCGTCGGGAAGCGCTACGATCAACGCGCGCAGCATGACGCACGACGTTGCGCTCGGTCTTTCGAGGGATACCGTCATAGAACACCGCGCCGACAGCGTCACCGCTCGTGTCAACGGAGGTGGACCATTCGTGACCGCGATTGCAAACGGCGCAATCGGAATCTACGAAGGCCGGCTCGAGAATCACCCGGCGGTGCTTTCGCGCATGCCGCTCCCGGAGATGATTCCGCGAGCGCTTTTCATCCCGCGGATGCCGCGACCTCGAGGTCGAGGTCGACCGCAAGCCCGTCGTCCGCTGCGATCGCGCGCAACCCTAGACGGTCTTCCGTCTCTTGCGCGAGCAGCGCGGGGTCGCGCTCGAGCATCTTCGTGCCGAAGTGCTGGAAGATGACGACTTTCGGACGCACGTCTGCGACGATCCGTTGCGCGTGGTCCCACGTGAGATGATCGACGTCCATCGTGTCGCGGTAGCGCAGCACGTTGATGACGAGCACGTGCGGGGCGTGTTTCGCGTAGTCCGCCGCTAAACCGTCGAAATAGCGTCCGCAAGGAAGATATGCGACGCGAAGACCGTTGCATGCAAAATGGAAACCGTACGTGCTCGCCGCGTGAACGTGCGCAACGGACGTGCGGACTTCGACGGTTCCGACTCGGTACGGCCCGGAGCTAGGCTCGAGCGACACGACGCGCTCTGGGAAGGCTTGCGCGTACGGGAGAACCACGGGTTCGCCCTCGAGCGCGTCGCGAGGCGCGAGCACCGCACCCCGTCGCCGATGTCCGCCCGCCGTCATCGCTTCGATCATTGCGTTGACGTCGCCAGAGTGGTCCAGATGCTTGTGTGAGAGAAGAATGCCGTCGAGCTCGCGCGGATTGCACGGCGGAACGTGCGAGAGCGCTCTCACGAGCGCACCGGGACCAGGGTCGACGTGCAGCTGCGTCTCGCCGAATCGCATCCACATGCCGCCGGACGCGCGCAGTTGACGAGCAACGACGAACCGCGCGCCGCCGCTGCCGAGAAAGAGAATCGAAGCCACGCCGCGCTGTTCGCGGCTACGCTTCAGCCGTCCGCCCAGCGGCGAAGGAGGTTGTGATAGACGTTCGTGAGGGGTAGCGTCTCGCCGGGCTGCAGAGACGATTCGAGGCGCTGAATGGCAAGGTCGAGATCGAAGAGGAGCGCCCGCGCTCCGTCGTCGCGCACCATGCTTTGAATCCAGAAGAACGAAGAGATGCGCGCACCGCGTGTGATGGGAAGAACATGGTGCAGGCTCGACGCAGGATAGAGAATCATTTCACCGGGCGGCAGCTTCACCTGATGGACGCCGTACGTGTCTTCGATGACGAGCTCGCCGCCGTCGTATTCGTCGGGTGGCGTGAGAAAGAGCGTTGCCGAGAGATCCGTTCGTATGCTCTGCGGCGTTCCGGTGATGCGCCGGATCGCGTTATCGACGTGGTTTCCGAAGGCCTCGCCTTCAGTGTAGCGGTTGAAGAGCGGCGGAAAGATGCGCGCAGGTAAGGCAGCCGAGACGAAGAGCGCGTTGCGCTCCAGCGACGCGACGATCTCCTGGCCTGCCGCGCGTGCCGCAGGGTCGCCTTCGCGAATCTGCATATTCCGCTTCACTTGCGCGGATTGACGGCCGGCGGTCGCTTTGCCGTCGATCCACTCGGCTGCGAGCAGCGTGGGAAAGATTCGCGTGACTTGTTCATCGCTCAGAACGTTTGGAATTCGCAGTAGCATGATTACCGCAGATGCCCCACGATCGAGAAGGCGGCGGAGAAGCCGGCGCCGGGAAC
>JASHPC010000145.1 GCA_030038335.1 Vulcanimicrobiota bacterium | reverse complement strand
GCGGACGTTTCTCGTCGCCGAGCGGTGCTGCGTGGGTGACGAATCTCGACGCGATCGTCGGTATGCGTGGGGACGACGTCGACGTTTATTCAGCGAGCGCGAAGCTCGCCGGAGGAGAGGCACGCGCTGCAGGAACGACCGCCGGACGTGGACTCGCGTTTCTGCTCTCCGGCGCGCGCGTGAAAGGACGTATGCTCTCCGGCTCGGGTGCGATCGCGCTTGCAGGCCACGCGATCGACGTACGCGACGTGCTCGCGCAAGCCGATTCTGCGATCGTGATCGGCGACGGACATGTCGACGCGGGTGCACGTCATGCATACGTCCTCGACGCGCGCGTGCGCGGTCTCGACCTTCACGACGCAGCATCGCTCGCTGCTCCCGATCTTGCAACGAACGTCACAGGCACGGCCGACGCGGATCTGCACGTGGCTGGAAGCGGTACGCCTTCACTGAGCGGCACCATCGACGTGCCGGCCGGATCGATTCACGGTGAAGGATTTCGCTCGCTCCAATTCGGCGTCGCAGGAAGTACCGGTGGTATGACACTTGACGACGGACACGTCGCAGTTGGCTCGTCAACTCTTGCGTTCCATGGTTACGTCTCTCCCGAGTCGATGCGACTCGCCCTCGCGGCCCCGCACCTGGATCTCGCAGACCTCAACGATTTCTTCGACGAAGGCGACATGTTCCGTGGAACCGGGCATGTGAACGTCACGTTTTCCTCGGAGCGCGGAGCGCTGCAGACGAGCGGCAGCGCGGCGTTTCGCAATGCGGCGTTTCGCGATCGTTCGCTCGGAGACGCCGTCGCCCGCTGGAGCACGAATGCGTCCACGATTCATCTCGACGCGATGACGAGGGGTAACGATGGATCGCTCCACGTGCTCGGCAACGTCGCGTATCCGTCGCTCGACGTCGATCTTACTGCGCGCGCACGCGACGTGTCGCTTGCGTGGCTTCCGCCCGTCAGTCTCCAAGCACCGCTCGTCGGACGCGGCAACGCCGTTGCTTCCGTGCGCGGACGCTACCCCAACGTCCATGCGACGCTCGAAGCAACTGCGTCGAACGTCATGGCCGGGCGCGTGCCTGTGCGCATGGTAGCCTTCAGCGGAAGCCTTGACGGCAGCAAAGGCACGATCCGCAGCGCGCGCCTCTCGATCCCGTATCTCGACGCGAGCGCTTCTGGATCGTTCGGCATTCGCCGTGACGCGCCGTTCTCGTTGCAGACCACCGTCACGAGCAGCGACGTCGGCGCGCTCGCCACGGTCGTGACGGGCAAGAAGAATGCATTAGGAGGATCGCTCGACGCGTCCGCGCGCGTTACAGGCCTTGCATCCGATCCACGTGTCGCCGGAACGATTGCGCTCCGGTCGGTGCGATACGCGGACTTCGCGATTCCTCGCGTAGACGGCCGCATCACCGCGAACCGCAGAGAGATCGCACTGCAAAATGGTGAGGCAGATTTCGCCATCGGACGATTGACGGCTTCTGGACGTGTGCCGATTCGCGCGCGCACGTTTTCGTTGACGAGCGCACCCATGTCGGCAAACGTGCGAGCCGAAGACGTTGCGCTAACGAACTTCGCTCCGCTTTTTCCGAAAGGGACGCAACTCGGCGGGCGTCTTGACGGCAACGTCCTCATCGGCGGGACGACGGGTGCGCCCATCATGCACGGCAGCGTTGCGCTGGCGAACGGGTCGTACGCGGGGCCGCTCGACGACGCCGCACTCAATGGAGTTACGGCCCGGGTCGACCTTTCCGCGAAGACGATCGCCTTGCGGTCGATGCATGCGAACGTCGGCGGCGGAACGCTTGACGGAAGCGGCCGCGTCGTCGTTGCGAACTTTCTCGATCCGGCGGACGTCGCGTTCGATCTCGTCTTTCGCGCCGCCGGCGCGCGCGTGAACTCGCCCGCGTACTTCAACGGACAGATCGACGCGCGGGTGACGGCGTCCCGCTCGCGCGGCGCACCCCTGACCATCGGTGGCAGCGTAGACGTATCACACGCAACGATTCCCGTCAGCGCGCTCTATCATCCGTCCAAAGGCGGACCGTCTCCAAAGCTCCCCGACGTCGCGTTCGACAACTTCGCCATTCGCGCCGGTCCCGACATGCGCATCGAGAACTCCAGCGTTAACGTCTCGGGCGCCGGAAACGCGACGCTCAACGGTACGCTCGCGTCGCCGGTGATGGCCGGGGAGTTCCGCGCTACCGGCGGAACGGTCAACTTCTACCAACTCTTTCGCATCGAGCACGCAGCGGTCACGTTCAGCCCCTCTGACGGCATAACGCCGTACGTTGACGCGGTAGCCGCCACGAGTATCTCCAATCCGCCCACCGACATCCGAATTCACGTTACCGGCCCCGCGACGAACATGAATCTCGGACTCTCGTCGTCGCCATCCTACGACCGTTCGCAGATTCTCGGACTGCTCGTCGGCATGCAGTCTTTCGGCGCCGTGCAAGGCGTCCCGCAGCCGTCATCGAGCCCGTTTACGGTTTCGTCGGCGTTTCAACGCGTCGGATTCGGCGAGGCGAACGCCATTTTCACGCGCAGCATTCTGCAACCGGTCTCCACGGCGCTTGGCGGCGCGCTCGGCACGAGCAACCTTCAGTTGTTCAGCAATCTCGGAAGTGGATACGGAACCGGAATCGGTGCGACCATCGTCAAGCATATCGCGCAGCACGTCACGATCTCGACGTCGGCAAACTTCGGGAACCCCTGGCGAGAGATGGTGAAGCTGCGTTACTTGAGCAAGAACGCGAGTGACGTCCAGCTCAGCGTCTACCAGCAGCAGCAAACGTTCTTGAACGCGACGCCGCCGGGTCTGACGCAGGGGCCGGGTAATCTCGGTCTTCTTCCTTCCGACACGATGATCGGCACGTCGGCGTCGGGAGTTCTCCTCACTTTTGAACGGAGGTACTGGTCGTGCGAGTTTTGGCACTACTGCCTCTCCTGCTCGCGCTGCTAGCAGGCTGCAGCGCCGGAGCAAGAACGGCGCCGTCCACGATCCGCCTGCGCGCGAGTGTCTTCTATTCGGAGTTGCAGCACTATGACCGGGCAATCGCGGCGCTGCGCGCTACGGAGTCCGCGTGGAGTGAAGACGAACGAGCGCACGCGATCGATCGTGACCGCATCGCGCTCGCGCACGTCGACGACGAGGCATCCCGGTCGCTCGGCGCAATAGCGCGCGAGTCCAGTACGGACCGCGCGCGAGAGACAGCTGCGCTGCGATCGGCGAGCGCGCTCGTGCACACGGCCTCACCCTCAAATGCATTTGCTTCGTACCGTGGCGCGTTGCTCGCATCCGAGCGTTCCGAGGTCGCGCAAGCGATCGAGGACGAGCGGACGCGAACGGCGGCAGCCATCGCGCAGCGGCAAGAGCAACTGCTCGAGAGTGAATCGAATCTCGCGTGGAAGCTCACGCGCCGCGACGCGGTCCACGCGATGCTTCTGAATCTTCGCGGCGATCGCGCGCAACTTGCGGCACTCCAGTCGCACGAGGACGCGGAGATTTCCGCGCTCCAGGCGCACGACCGGGGACTGCTTGCCGCATACCGCGCGCAGGTGAACGCCGAGTCCGCGCGCCGGACTGCATCGACGATCGCGCAGATCGAGCGCCGGACGCAAGCGAATCTTTCGGTGAGAGCGAGCGCTGGGAGCGGCGGCAACCTCAGCGACCCTACAAGCGCTCTCGACGGCGCCGCCGCGTCGCTGCAAGGCTCGCTGCCTGCGTCGCTTGGCGAAGCGGCACGCTTGCAAGACTCGCTCGCGAATGCGAAAGGTGCCGTGAGCGCGCGCTTCGCCGCCGACGAAGCTGCGGACGCCGGCGGAGCGCAAGCGCTCCACGCGGAGATTCTCGAGCTCGAACGAGAGCGCCGGGCACTTTACGAGGCGATCGCGGCCGCCGCCGCGGTTCGCGAGGAAGTGCCGTAGGACGGGCAGTATCCCCGGGAAAGCCGAACTGCCGAGGGAGTATGTACCATACCAGGACGTAACAGCCGGCGCGCTCAGACGGAGCAGCGCGCGCCCAAGCCCGCAGCGCAAGACACCAAAGAGGCGCCGCTCGAAGTCTTCGGAACGATCAAACAGGTCTTCCCGAGCACGACGTTCTCCGTCGAGCTCGACAACGGGCACATCATCCTCGCGCACATCGCGGGAAGGCTGCG